>JABWAJ010000164.1 GCA_013361075.1 Saprospiraceae bacterium
CCGGGAACGAGAACAAGGCTACCGACTGAAAGTCTGTATCGGGTCAGACTCTCAGGTTCGTAGTGGTGTAGTCGAGTTTGCAACGGTAGTCGTTTTCCTGCGGGAGAAAAAAGGCGGCTTCATGTTTATCAGCAATAGCCGCATTGAAAAGGAAATGGGCTTGCGGGAGCGCATGATTTCTGAAGTCGCCCGTTCAGTAGAGGTAGCTTATTCTCTGTGCGATCTGCTGGACACTTACCATGTTGAACTGGAAGTGCACGCCGACATCAATACCGACCCGCATTTCCAGTCCAACCTGGCACTAAAAGAAGCAATGGGATATATTTTGGGCATGGGCTTTGTTTTCAAAGCCAAACCCGATGCATTTGCCAGCTCTTCCTGTGCAGACAAAGTGGTTTGATCAGCGGGTTTTTACCCGTTCCAGTAGATGCGCACCTACATTTCCACCCTGGGTTGCCCCATTTACAATAGCCGGCATATAGTGAATACCACCATAGAGCCTGCTGATGCAAGCCTCCTTGGACGCTGCTACAAAAGATTTGAACCGGCGGGCTGGCAATCCAATAATTTCTTCCGTCGTATCGGTATACTCAAACTGATCGCCATACAAATGAGTCATTACCGTTGCAATGGCACTGGAAATGACACTATGTCCGCTGGTATACTCCGGGAAAGGCGGGGTTTGCAGCAGGGGTGCCCAGTTTTCGTCAATGTATTTATTGATATAAGTTTCAGGACGGACTAAGTTGCTGCGGTATTTTTCATCCCAGCAACTGATGAACCCATCGGCCATGGCAAGCGTAATGTACAGGTAGGTTTCGGTCGTTTTCATCAGGTCTGCATTGGCAGTACGTGCAGCAATAGCACCAATACCAGTCCAGTGCCCGCCCGGAGAAGCTTTTTTGGTAGCAAACATCACGTGTCCAACATGATGGGAAATAAACGGATTGTCGTCCCAGAACCTGGCGATGGCAATCCGTTCTTCTTTATCTGCGGCATCGAGTGCTTTATAAACCTCCATTGCTTCTTTGTAAAAAAGGCTGCTTTTGTCTGTGCTGAAAGCCGTTGGCGGAGCGGGTGCAAACTGCGAAGCAGAATCAAGGGTAAACGGGCGGATTTTATTCCAGTGCGGTTCCACAGCTTCTTTGTACCCGGGAGGAGTGGGTTGCCAGCGAGCTGGTTCGTCATTCAATGAAAACTTGGGAAAAGTACGCGTCTGCTTGTAATTATCTTTTCCTGACCATGCCAGAATGTGCTTGGCCACAGCTTCCCCAAATTGCATAGAGCGCTCATAAACGTCATCTGGCATGTTTAGCGCCTCAAAATCAGCATATAAGTCTTCCTGAAAAACATTCACAGAGTCTTCTGAAAAAGTAAGCGCTTTACCAACAGTGAGAAATGCATGAACGCTCGCCAAAGGATAGCAGTAAGCCTTGCCAGCATCGGGTTTGGGCAGCGCCTCCAGCCCGTTGAGTTGCCCGCCCAGGCTTTTATTTTCAGGATAGCCCGGAACAAGCGCTTCATACCCGGCAATAGTAGCATAGGCATAAATCCGACTGGAGACCGGCGGAGAAAATACATCGTATATGATCACATCGGTCAGTCGCACCATGGAGCGGTGAATAAACTCCGGGTTAGCGGCCTCTTTTTCGTAGTTGGGATTGTTGCGTTGGCAGGACAACAACCCCGCAAGAACAATCAAAATCAAAACGCCCTTTTTCATAGTATTTTTTTGTGCTGATGAAACGTATTTGAACCAAACCGGGTTTTTTCCGGAAAGCGTCAAACTTAGGAGGAATTTATAACTTCTACAAGAATGAATGTCAACTGTTACGCTTTGCACGAAAATGATAATTTTGCGCTCCAATTCGCATTAAAACTATAATCTTTATGAATTTTCTGGATGAACTCAGGTGGCGCGGCATGTTGCAGGACATGATCCCCGAAACAGAAGAATTGTTCAAAAGCGGCAAAATGGTAACGGCTTATATCGGTTTCGACCCAACAGCTCCGGCCCTTACCATTGGCAATTATGTGCAATTAATGCTGTTGACATTGCTGCAACGCGCAGGACATCAACCGATTGTTCTTATGGGAGGAGCAACCGGCCGAATCGGCGATCCCTCATTTAAGGATGAGGAACGTCAACTGAAAACAGCGGAAGAGCTGGACCACAACCTCGCTCATCAGGTTAAACAAGTCTCCAAATTTCTCAATTTTACCGATGGCGAAAACCGGGCGTTGCTGGTCAATAACCATGATTTCTACAAAGACATGAATGTGCTGGATTTTCTCCGTGATGTAGGAAAAACCCTCACAGTCAATTATATGATGTCAAAAGAATCGGTAAAAAAACGCATTGAAACGGGCATATCCTTTACCGAATTCAGTTACCAGTTGTTACAGGGCTACGATTTTCAATGCCTGTTTGAACGCTACAACTGTGTGCTGCAGATGGGAGGATCCGATCAATGGGGCAACATTACTGCAGGTACGGAATTCATCCGCCGGAACCTTCGCAAAAATGCTTATGCTCTCACAACTCCTTTGCTCACCAAAGCTGATGGCAAAAAATTTGGTAAATCCGAGCAGGGCAACCTCTGGCTCGATCCAAACCTAACCTCGCCGTATAAATTTTACCAATTCTGGATCAACGCTGATGATGCCGATCTGCCAAAATTTATCCGTTATTTCACCCTGCGCTCGCGTGAAGAGGTGGAAACCATGGAACAGGAACATGCTGAGAACCCGCGCGAACTGAAACGATTGCTCGCTGAAGAGCTGACCATCCGCATCCATTCGCGGGAAGATTTTGAATCGGTATTAAAGGTGTCTGAATTGCTTTTCGGAAAAAATGCCGACCGCAATGCTTTACTGGCCATGAGTCGGGAGGAGTTAGCCACCGTTTCGGAGGAAATTCCATCCTTTTCACTGAGTCGGGAAGTACTGGCTGATGGCATAAATATTTTAGATCTTATGGCCCAAACCGGTATTGCAGCTTCCAAAGCGGAAGCCCGGCGTGCAGTACAAGGCAATGCCGTTTCCGTGAACAAGGAAAAGATCAGCATTCCGGAACAAGTTGTACCGATAGAGGCCCTATTGCACGGCCAGTACCTGATGATTGAAAATGGAAAGAAAAATAAGATAATGGTGTTGGTGGGATAAGCCGGCGAAAAAAAAACAAACAGCCCCTTCTTGCTTTATTATTGGAAAAACTTGTGAGTGTTAAGCAGGGGCTGTTTGAAATTATAACGCCTATATCATCAAACTGATAACATTACGCGCAGCCTGCTGCAAACGCTGCCTGCTTTTTTATTTTTTTTCGTAGCTGGCTACAATTTCTTTCAGGGTATCCAGGTATTTGCTTTTTTGCGGCGACCGGCGGCGCTTGTTGGTTTCTGTAAAAAAGGCATGCTTTTCGAGAAAACCCACCTGCAGGCGGTTCCATGTCTCTTCCGTTTCCAAAACTTTATACGCCTTCAATTCTTCGTACAGACTGCTGCCGATGCTGAAAAAATCATCGCGCCCGAGGTAATCCAAATCGGCGTCACAAATGATCTGTTCCAGCGAATTTTTGGGAGATTGCGGAATTTTAGTTGCCATGATCATTCCACAGATCTGTTCAATTTCGGTATCGGAAAAACCATACCGGGGCAAATGCTCCCGCGCGATGTTGCAGCCCAGTGCTTCGTGGTCTTTGTTGTTGATCGTGAAACCCGAGTCATGAAACAAAGCCGCTGTTTTTAACAGAATGGATTCGTAGGGAGATACTTTTTCCAAATAGCACAGCTCCTCGGTTACGTAAAGGACGTCGAGGGTATGGTGCATCCCGTGGTAAGTCAGGTCACCGGATAGTTCCCGTTCCAGTTTATCTAAAATAAAAGCTTTGGCTCCGTGATAGTTCATGACACTGGCATTTAAAATTTTGTGCTGGTTTTTAAAACGAAATGTCTTAGAGCTTAAGTATGAATTTATTGCACCTTATTTATAAGGTGGTAATGTCTGAAAAATTCCCAAACAACCACTCCAACACAAACGGCAATATTGAGGGAGTGTTTCGTACCAGCCTGAGGAATTTCAATGCAGGCATCTGCCACAGCAAGCACCTCATCGCTTACACCATTGACTTCATTGCCAAAAAACAGTGCATAACGTCCTTCTGTTTGGGGTTCAAACATTTGCAACAAAACGCTGTCTTCTGCCTGTTCTATGCCAATAATAGAATACCCCTCCGCTTTCAGGCTCTGTGCTGCTACAGCCGAATCTTCGAAATAAATCCAGGTAACAGAGTCAGTGGCTCCCAGGGCTGTTTTCAGAATCTCCCGGTGCGGTGGTTGCGCTGAAATGCCGCAAAGTACTATTTTTTCTACCGCAAAAGCATCTGCAGTGCGAAAAGCAGAACCAACATTTAACGCCGACCGCACATTGTCGAGCACAACAATAACCGGTATCTTGCCACTCCGTCGAAAAGCTTCGGGAGTCAGGCGGTTCAGGTCCGCCATGCTACGTTTTTTCATTCCCTCTTTTTTCAAAAACCATCAGGTAATAATCAAAAATCAGTCCCTGTTTTAAAACTTTGCTCCGCAGGAGGATCAATCCCTGCCGGGCAAAAAACGAATGGTAATCCGCTGAATCGTATTGATGCGGATGGAGCACATCCCCCGGCAGGTATTGAAACATTTTTTTCAACCACTGGTATTTGTGAACATCGACAGAAACCAGCATTGTACCGTGGGTTTGAAGCGCATCCGCCAGCCGTTTTACTGAAGTTTCAAGGTCTTTTACGTGATTGATTGCATTGAAACAGAATACTTTGTGATAGACTTCCTGTGCATTAAATGATTCCAGAGGCTGTGCCAAAAAACGCACCCGCGGGTAGTCTTCAGGTGTAAAATGCGTCAGATTTTTTTTGTAATTTTCCAATAACGGATCAAGCGCGTCCATATTCCCCGGCAAAGGCAATATGAACAAACCTGCAGGCCCACACCCCGCGTCGAGCAGTCTGTCTCCGTTTTTAGGAGTAACCCCCGCGTCTTCCAGCATCTTTCTCCAATAAGCCCGTTTGTTGTCGAGGTACACTTGTTTGGGGCGTTTGGATAAATAATACTGCCACCAGCGCCACTCCAGCGCCTGGGCAAGTTTCCATTTCCATTTCGACAGTGGCAAACCAATCACAATTCGTACCTTTGAGCCTGAGAACAGATTTAGCGTCTAATGTATAAAATTCAATCGAAACCCTGTGCTATTTGCAATTGGAACAAAAGTTAAGTTGATTCGGACAAACGATACAGGTGTCGTTACTGCTTTACTCGAACACGGCATGCTGCAGGTTTCGCTTGATGGCAGCGACATGGAAATCCCTGTCTTTGAGGAAGATATCGTCCATTACACAGATCCGCTGCGGGACCAGATTTTTGCGAAAGCCAAAGTAGTGCCTGCTCCGAAAAAGTACCAGGCAGAACCACCTCCACCCCGCACGGTATCCGAAAACCAGTACGCCATTTTGCGCAGCAGCGGGGTTCAGATTGCTTTCGACCCTGCATTCCGAAGCGACGCATCAATCGAAAAATACCTCATTTTCCTGATCAATGATACGCGCTACGAAGTTGTTTACAATTTTGTCCTTTCTTTCAACGGGCGGGTAGCAAAGCAACAGGACGGCAAACTGGAAGCCGTAACTGCCCTGCAGGTCGGCGAACTGACATTCGACCAACTCAATGAATCTCCGGAAGTAGAACTTTCCTGCTGGCGGGTCACCACAGAAGGCCCGGGAGCGGAATTGAAAAAAGTTTTAAAAATCAAGCCTCAGCAGTTTTTCAAAAAAGTGCTGACAGCGCCCTTATTGAACCGGCCCGTACATTTATTCCGGATTTTTGAAAACATCAAAGACGAGCCCTCCGGCAAGCAGGATGGCGAAGACCTCCTAACCTATACCAAACGGCAGGCAACTCCGGCGAAGTTTTTATCCAGTCAGTACCATTCCGGACACGTTCCGCATGAGGTTAGGGAAAAAGCCGAATTCAGCCCTGAAATTGACCTGCATATTGAACAGTTAGCTGAAAACTGGGCGAAGTTGAGTAATGCAGAAATCTTACAGATCCAGTTGCGGCACTTTGATGCGTTTATAGAAAAATCCATCCGGCTGGGGGTAGAGCGCGTTTTTATCATTCACGGACTCGGCACCGGGCGCCTCAGGGATACCATTGCCACCCGTTTGCTGCGCATTCCGGAAGTCAAAACGTTTAAAAACGAATACCATCCAAGGTATGGCCATGGCGCAACGGAAGTGATTTTTGAATGAGGGAAGGTGCCCCCATCATTCCTCTGTCGTAGTCATTACCATCTTCACAACACCGGAAGGTTTCAACCCCGTAAGTGTCCCTTATTTTTCAACAGCAACCGAAACAGGCAACCTGGTGAGTTCATCATACAGGGCTTTTACCTGTGGGGGCACTTCGTACCCTGGCGCTCCCCAGGTCATCCGAACATCAACGCCGCTGTCTTTCCGCTGCAGAAAATAATACATGTTGCCCGGATAATTGACAGCCGTAGAATCGGTCAGTAAAGCCGTTGCCCGCTTGAACACGGATTTGGCTGTCCTTTTTTTAGCGGAAGGGATTTCCGTGCGTTCTCCCCCAAGGCCTTTCTGAACAAACAATTGCCCGTTCTCCAACAGCAAATACTCCGTGTACGCGCCTGCATTTGCAGCGTGGGGTTCCACGCGTGCTCGCCGCCGTGGAAGCGGTGGCAGGTGGTTAGACAACACACATCTTTTGATGGAATATGGAGCTATTCTACAGGTGCCAGAGATGACGATTTGGAAGTTGCAGGCGATTGAACCACCGCCTGGTTCATTGGGGGAGTTGGAAGGTGCTCCTCACATCTTTGCTGCTGGTGGGTTTGCTGGCTCACCAGTTTATTGGCTCACCAGCACAGACCCAGCCTTTGCCTATCTCATCCGTTCTTCAGGATTTAGTGACAATGCTCACATCTTTAATGATGAGTTGGAAGCCTTTTTAGCCGACCGACCACACACCATTGTCTGGCGCAATGCCACTTTAGGTAATTCTGTGCCTCGTGAGTCGCCCGATGGTCAATACTACATCAAAGAATGGTATTTCGATGATCCCACAGCCAATATGTGGCAAGAAAGTAGTGCTGTTTTTGATGCAATGACTGATGAAGTAGTAGCTTATGGCTACAAAAATGCCTGGTTTGCTACCCCTTTAGGTTGGGCATCAGATGGTAGTGGTGCTTATTTCCTTTTTCACCCAATTAGCCCGACGGGTGATGCGCTGTATGATAAATACCCCATCTATAAAATCCTGGTGCCAGGGGCAGAAAAACAGGGCTTGCCTGTGCCGGTGATTATTACGCCCGCGTCATCGTCTCAACACACGTTACCTGATGCGGCGGTGGCCTGGCAGGAAACAGATAAAGGAGTTTTGTCCCATTCATCGGCCCAGGTCAGTTATTCTGGCTGGTACATTGATGATGTCTCGGCAATAGCAACAGACCCTCCCACCCCAACTCCAACAGCTACTGCCACGCCTAGTCTTACACCTACCGCCACTACCACGCCGGACCCCAGTTATGCCACCTGTGAATACAAGGGGGCGGGTGGCACGGTGGTGGTGGAGGCGGAGCATTACAGCAGCCAAACGGCCGGAACTGGCAATGCCCAGTGGAGTTCGTGGGTGGACACAACCCATGTGCCAGGGTATGGCGGCAGCCGGGCGGTGTGGGCTTTCCCCGATAACCGGGTGGGGACGGGCAGCAACAACAACGGCCCAGCCTTGCACTATGCGGTGCAGTTGGATGTGGCAGGCTCTTACTACCTGTATGTGCGGGCTTGGGGGCCACCACCCGATGGCAGTGGCAACTATAATACGGCCGTTCACGCTGGCCTGATGGTGTCCTGTTCACCACCGAGGGCGGCCTCAACAACTTCGATACCCAGAGCAGCTACCACTGGCGGCGGTGGAACAGCCCCGTGCCGCTGACAGCCGGAGACCACACCCTGACCCTGTGGATGCAAACGGATGGGCTGTTGGTAGACCGGGTGGTGCTGAGTACCAATGCCAACCTGTTGCCCACTGGCAGCAGCGAACAAGGCCCGGCCGAAAGCAATGCCCCGGCCACTTGCCCAGAACGGCCGACAGCCCCCACCTGGTTAGTCCTGAGCAGCATCGCCGCCGAGGATGGGTTCATCCAGGAGTTGGGCAACACCAACACCGGAGCCACCCCCAACAGCACCGCCGCCCAGCTGCGGGTGGGCGACAGCCAGGGGACAGCCAATCGGCAGTACAAAGGGTTTTTGAGCTTCGACACTGCCACCATCCCCGACGAGGCCACCGTGTTGCAAGCCTGGGTGCAACTCAAACATGCCAGCCTGGCCGGAGACCCCTATGCCACATTGGGCAACATTGCCGTAGACATCGCCCCGGCGGCCGGGTTCTCTGGCAGCTATGGGTTGGAATCGGCCGATTTCCAGGCCACCGCCGCCGCCAGCCAGGCCGCAACCCTCAGCCAAAGTTTTAGCACAGCCGATTGGGCCAGGGGGTTTTGGGATGGGGCCGGGTTGGCCGTCATCAACGTGGCAGGCAAAACGCAACTGCGGCTGGTTTTTGGCCTGGCAGATGATGGGGATGGGGCAAACGACATCCTGTATTACGAAACCAGCGAACATAGCGACAGCTATCTGCGGCCACAGCTCATCATTGCCTACACCACTGCCACCCCGCCTACTGTCACCCCTTCTTTTACCCCATCTGCTACGCCTACCACCACACCCTCTGCCACACCTTCCCTCACTCCTTCCGCCACACCCTCCTTTACACCCTCTGCCACCCCCTCCCTTACCCCATCTGCTACGCCCACCCACACGCCTACCCCGTCGCCAACACCTTCCTTCACCCCTTCACCTACACCCAGCCCAACCCCCCTTGTCCGCACCACAGGCTGGCGCAGCCCATCGGCACAAACGGCCGTTTCTGGCGGCGACAACAACGGGTTTGAGACCAGCCCCACCCAGGGCTACAGCGACGATGGCCTGTTTGCCCAAGACCTCAACAGCGGCACCACCACCAACGCCTCTTGCACCCATGCGGGCAAGGACAAACACCTGTTTTACGATTACAACATTGCTCTGTTCTCGCCTGGGGCAGGGACTACCATCAACGGCATTGAGGTGCGGCTGGATGCTAAAGTGGATAACACTCTTGGCTCCCCTCGGCTGTGTGTGCAGCTTTCGTGGGATGGGGGCTTGACCTGGACGACGAGCAAAGTAACGGCCGTTTTGAACCCCACCGAAACCAGCTACATCCTGGGCAGCCCGGCAGACCCCTGGGGGCATGTCTGGCAACCCAATGAACTAACCAACACCAACTTCCGCCTGCGGGTGATCAGCATCGCCTCTTCCACCGACCGCGACTTTTCCCTCGATTGGTTGGCTGTTCAGGTGTATTATCAGTAGGGGAGAGTGAACAGTGAACACATTGATGACTGTTCACTGATTACTGATAACTGTTTTGAGAGACTGAATTAAAAAGGAGAGTGTATGAGCAGTAAAAAAGATGAAATTCGGCAGAAGTTGGCGGCGGCACGGGAAGGGCTGAGTGCGGTGGTGAAGGGGTTGACGGATGCTCAGTGGAAAACGGCCGTTTATTCTGAAGGCAGCGATTGGACGGTAGCCGATTTGTTCCGCCATGTAGTGGATGCAGAACGGGGGATGGTGGGGCTGATAAACCAGATTCGTCAGGGGGGCGAAGGTGTGCCAGCCGATTTTGAC
>JABWAJ010000165.1 GCA_013361075.1 Saprospiraceae bacterium
GTTCTGAAGGAGCTTTGCCCTCAGGTTCCAATGACCAGCAATTCTTCGCTTTCCAGAACTTCTGCGACAGCCTGGTCATAACCACCAAAGTCAACAGCATTGCGAATGGCGGGTTTGCCGGCATCGCATTCCGGGAAAGTGAAGCACCTGGCTCGAGAATGGTCGCTTTAAAACTCAAGAAGGGAAAATACGTTTACCGGGAGGTTCGCAACACAAACAACGGCCCCAAAAATACCCAGCAATTCTTCACAACCGGTCATAAATGGCTCCGCATGGTACGCAATGGTAATAGTTTTATTGGCTATAGCTCAAGTGACGGGGTTAATTGGTTGCAGCATTTCTCAATCAACCTTACCATGCCCTCCTGTATAGATGCGGGGTTGTTTGTCGAAAGCACCCATCCGGACTCTTTAGCTGTAGGGGCCTTTTCTAATGTAAGTATGCTCTCTTCAACCTCGACGGTTATTACGCCTGGAGGGGATGTTCCTACCGGAGATCTCCCCACCGGAGAGGGTACATCGGGGTATGTTATCTATCCCAATCCAACTCAAGCGCTAATAAATGTGGAGATGGACAATACGTTCTTAGGCAAAGCATTGACCATTGCGATCAATAATCAGTTTGGCCAAATGATGGCCATTCGTAAAATTGACGAAGTGCAGGATCCAATCGAAACCTTTAATGTACAATACCTGCCCCCCGGGGTATACATCATGACTTTACGTACAGACGGCAGGGAGGCGTTTGCCAAAAAATTTGTGGTGGTGCGATAAGGCTTTAAAGCGAGCGGAATACTGACGACGTTGATATGATCGCCAACTTGAGTTGGAAGCCTAAAAAATCCGGGTGGAAATCCGGTAAATGAGCTGAGCGAGGCGGAACTTCGACTTCGCTAAGTTAACGCCATTGTGCAATCAGTTAATAAATTTGGCTACTTACCCGCATGAGGAGCTTCCTCATGCCTCAAAATCCGCATGCTCTCCTGTGTTGCATGCCGGGCAAGATAATCCTCCAGCAGCGCACTCCGGGCCTCCTCCGGCATCTCAGGATGCTGTTCGTAGTACCCTTTCACATCCCGTTGCCGGTAAGCTTCATAAAGCGCAACCGCACAAGCCACCGAAATATTCAGGCTTTGCGCCATGCCCATTTGCGGGATGACAAAATTGCCGCTGGAATAGGTAAGGGCCGTTTCGGAAAGCCCGTGCTGTTCATTGCCAAAAAGCAGGGCAGCAGATTCGGCTAAATCCAGGTCGTAGACGCTGCAGGCATCGGCGGAGAGGTGGGTACTCCAGAGGTTGCCATAGCGCTGTTTCACACATTCAAAGCAAGTTTCCGCGTGGGTAAACAGGTGTACGTCGACCCATTTGCGCGAGCCTGCTGAGGTGCGTTTTCCAACCGCTATGAAATGGCGCGCCAGATCAGGGTCGGTGTATAATACGTAAATTTCTTTGATGCCGACGGAATCACAAGTGCGCAATACTGCACCAACATTGTGTGGGTCATGCACATTTTCCAGCACTACGGTGAGGTCCGGCTGGCGACGGGCAGCAAGGTTCTTGATTTTTTCGTAGCGATCCGGATTAATTTTCATGGTGGTATTGGCAGAGGTGCTGCCTTTGTATCGAAAAAGAGGCCCCTGCATTCCAAAAGCGGGAACCTCTTTTGAGTAACCTCAACAACGTTAATTATTACTACCCTTTTTCTTTTCCGCTTCAGCCTGCAGGCGGCGCAGGTTGTCTTCGGCAGCTTTAATCTGCGCTTGCAGATCGGTAAGCTTTTTAGTTTCGGCAGCAATCTGCTGGCGAACCGTTTCGGCGCGCTTTTGCTCTTCAAGAATCTTTGCATCCGCATCTTTGCGAGCCTGGGCTACTTCTTCTCCAAACTGTTTTCTGGCAACATCTACTTTACCCCGCTCTTCTGTGATGAGGGCCGCCGTTTCTTCTTTCACTTTTGTAATCTGCTGGGTCGACTGCTGGCGTGCCTGATAAACGGCATCAGCTGCTTCTTTTCTGGCAGCTGTGATTTCCGTTTGAGACAATTTCCGGGCATCTTCTGCTTCTTTTGCGTACTGCGTTTTTTGAGTTGCGCTTGCCTCACGGGCAACCCTCACCTCTTCTGCAGCTTTAGTACGCGTGTCTGCAATTTCTTTTTTTGCCAAAGCATCCGCATCGGCCACTTCTTTTACAAAGGCCGCTTTACGGCTTTCTGCTTCTGTACGGGCACGGGTAATTTCATCTGAAGCCGCCTTTTGAGCTGCTGCAACCTCAGCGGCAGAAGTTTCCCTTGTTTTTGCAATGACTGCCGCAGCATCTTCCCGGGCTTTTAACACGGCCAATGCCTGTGCTTCTTTTTCTTTTGCCGCGTTTTCACGGGCAGTTTTAACTTCGTTGGCGGCCTGTTGGTTGGCACTGGCAATTTCAGCAGCGGCGCGCTCTTTCGCAGCGGCGACTTCATTCGCAGCAGTCTGGCGCTCAGCAGCTCCTTTTTCACGAGCTAACCGCACGCTTTCTGCTTCCTGTTGCTGGATTTGGTTGATGATCTCAGCCGATTGCCTTTTTGCTTCCGACACCTGGTTGGCAGCTGCCTGCTGGGCCAGGGCTTCTGCTTCTTTGGCTTTGGCAATTTCCCGGGCAGTATTTTCCCGGGCCGCTGTAATTTCCTGTGCCGCGCGTTCGCGTGCAGCAACTACTTCAGTGGCCGTTGCGTTTTTAATTTCACTTTCCTTTGCCTTGGCATCCTGGATAGCTTTGGCAGCTTCTTCCTGAATTTGTTTGATTCGGTCTGTTGCTGTTTTTTGGGTACTGGCAACTTCAGTAACATACTGGTCTTTAGCTGCGCTCGCATTTTTATTGGCTTCTGCAACCTGTGCAGCGGCCATTTCACTTGCTTTCTTTACCTCTTCCTGAGCACGGGTACGGGCAGCCGCAACCTCCAGGGCAGATGCCTTTTGTACTTCTTCCTCTTTGGCTTTTGCCGCTGCAATGGCTGCCGTCAGCTCCGTTTGAATTCTGGTAATTTCCCGGGCAGCGAGTTCCTTTGCAGTCACAACTTCCTGCCCAATCGCTTGTTTTTCCTGCTCAGCACGTTGGCGGGCTTCTGCCACTTTGTCTGCCTCCTGTTTATTGATTTCCTGAATGGTCAGGGCTGCTTTTTCCCGGGCGGCGGCAACTTCGGCGGCAGACTGTTGGCGGGTTGCATCGGTTTCCTGAGCAGCACGTTGTTTTTCTGTGGCTACTTGTTGCTGTGTAAGGCTTACCTCTTCGGAAGCCCGTTTGCGTGCATTGGCCACTTCAGTAGCGGCAGCTTCTTTTTCCCGGGCCAGGTTTTCCCGAATTTGAGCCACTTCAGCGGCATTAGACTCCAGCAGTCGTGTTTTTTCTTCTGCAATTTTCCGGCGCGATTCTGCGAGATCTACTGCTATTTTTTCTTTTTCCAAAGCACCGTTTTCACGAATGCGGGCTACTTCCTGAGCCGTAGCTTCCTGAGTTTGCAAAATTTGCTCTGCGGCTGTTTTTTTTACACCAACGACTTCATCCACGGTCTTGTTTTGCTCTAATTTTGCCTGCTCACGCGCCTGTTGAATGGCGGCAATGGATTCTTCGCGAATGCGCTTAATTTCGTTCATCGAATTTTCGCGGGCAGAGGCTACTTCGTCGGCGTATTCCAATTTTGCAAGGTCAAGCTTTTCTTTAGCAGCTTTTAATTCCGCAGCAGCACGTTCACGGGAAGCAGCAATTTCCTGGGCCGAAGTCATCTGCGCTTTTTGCACTTCCTCGGCTGCTTTCTGGCGGGCTTCGGCTACATTTTTGTTGATCAGTTCAAGTTCGCTTCCTGCTTTTGTTTTGGCTTCAGCCAGTGCGTCAGCCATTGCTTTACGCGCCTGGTCTATCTCCTCCTGCGATTTTTTACGCGCTTCCAGCACTTCGTCGGCATAGCTTTTTTTCTGTTGTGCAGCTGTTTCGCGCGAAAGCGCCACTTCGTCCTGAATCTGTCGTTTTATCTGATCCGCTTTGGTACGTTCATCCGCAATTTCCTGACGCAACTTGGCTTTTATTTCTGATACTTCTTTCCGAAGGGCGGCCAATTCTTCATCGTTTAATTGGCTGATGTCGGCTACTTTTTGGGGTTGAGCCTGTTTTTGAGCAGGCTGGCTTTTGGGCAATGCACCGGATGTTGAGCTAATGGGGCGATTCCCCGTAGCAGGGGCTATTTCCCCCCCTGAAGCTTCTACCTGTACGATTTTATTTTTGTCCAATCGCTCATTAAAACAGGTCGCAGCTATTTTGAATTCGACCCGGCGGTTGTCATTCACTGCAAACTTCCGGATTTCGTTGCTGGTATTGTTTTTGATGTAAATGGTCGTGATATCGGAGCTTACAAACCACTGAATGGCAGCAACATCTAACTGAACGATGTTGTGGTGCATGGGTGTTCCTTTATCGCTTCCCATTTCTCCCATTTCAATAAATCGGTAACTCCGGCGAACCATATTGCTGTCCATAAAAATCAACTCGTCATCCTGATTGAATTCAACCCCCCCTTTTGAAAACATACGGGCAGTAATCCCTTTTTCGCTGCTGACCAACTCCAACCCATAGCTGTAATTGCCCCGCAAGACCAGCGTTACTGTATTCGTGCGCAACATGTGCGTGCCGCCGATAATGCGGTCATCAGAAATAAAGGTGCTACAGTTCTGAGCGTAAGAAATTTGCTGTGCACACGTCCAGCACAGTGCAATGGCGAGAAAAGTCAGCTTGCATTTCATAAACCGATGTATTTTAAATGGAAAAGTAAGGCTTTTATAGCGTATTTGAAACAATTCACCTAAAAAAGTACGCCAGACCATTCCGAAAGGCGCTTTTTCTTCTGAAAACGGAGGATTAGTTATCTGACAGGATAAGACTTATCATGCCAAAGGCATAGGCTCAAACGAAGCAAAAGTCTAAAAACGTGTTTTTTCTGATGGAAAATATTCAACAAAGCCACTACCCCGTCAATTCCTGGCATCCGGGGTTGAAGCGGAAAGATGTGCCTTTACATAATTGACAACACGCCGAACAGTTTTTCGCCGGATTTCGCGCTCCAGATCACGGTCAATTCGATGCAATACATACTGAAACTTAAGTTCCAGGCTGTCTTTGCTGATGGTGACCGTTCTAAGTGCAAAACTGTTTTTTTCAATGTGCTTGTGATAATCTGACAAAGTTTCTATCAAATCAGCTTCCAGCGCTTCGATGGTCTTCAAATGCTGGATGTTGATTTCAAATTCAATATTGACCCTTCGAATGCCTTTTTTGGTGTAATTGATGATTTCGCTGGAAAAAACGGTACTGTTAGGAATAAAAATAACATCGTCATCCTCGTTCAGCAATGCGATTTTTGTGAAATTGATATCGGTAATTTTGCCTTTATAATCTCCGATTTTCAGGTAATCCCCGATGTGTACTTCCCTCGAAAAACTGATGATGATGCCGCTAATGATTTCTGCAATAAAATCTTTGGCCAGGATAGCAATTGCCGCAGCAACGATGCTGAGTGAGGTGAATAAACGGGCATAATCAATCCCCCAAAAGCCCAGCACGGTCATAATTACGGCACCGGTCAGTAAAATATAATAAATATTTTCTAAGCCCCGGATAACATTATCGGCTGATCCTTTAGGGACTTGTTTCTGCTTCCGGTAGAAGGCTGACAGCAAGACAATGAGAAGATTGGCTGCAAAAGCAAAAACAAGAAAATCTAACAGGACAAAGGTAAAGTTGGCCAAAGGAGCACTTAGCCGTTCTTTCCAGACACTTTTAGACATTTGTGCTGCAATCAGCAGGCCAAGAACAATCACTTTGAGCAGGATGATCAGGTATTTCATTCGAGTGCAATTGCGTTCCGCCTCCAAAGAAACAACAATTTAGCCGCAACATCAAGACAAGTGACTACTGCAACCTACTTTTCCGGCTAACTTTGCCATTTAAAATAAAGCCATGCAATTTCAACGCATCCAACAAGCCATATCAGCCTACGAAAGTTTCCTGAAAAGCGATTCCGCTCGTGAAGAACGGCTCTATTATTGGGAATCTCAGCGCATCTTCCAGGAAAACTGGAATGCCGAAGCAATTGATTTCGCCCAAATGTTCGATCAGAGTTTGCAAAACACAAGAACAAGAAGGCTATGGAACCGCGAAAACTACGAGCCCAAACGACTCATGCTGCTGTTCATTGCCATGCAACCCGACCTGACACGGCAGTTATTCGCGGATCTGTTCAACGAAAACAAAGACGTTACCGGCCGGATGGACCGTTTTCTTTTCTATTGCGATGAATTGCTGCGGGACCACAGGCGACTTTACCCGGTAAGCCCGGAAAACAGCCATTATCACAACGACGATTACCAGATGATTTCTCTTTATCTTGCTTTTCGGTATCCCGATCGCTACGCTCCTTATCGCCACGATGTATTCAGGGAATTGATGGTTAGGCTGGGCAGCCCCGATATTCCCCGGAACAACGATCCTGAACGCTATTTCAAAGTCATGCGCACACTGCAGGGCTTGCTGACCAGGCAGGAAGGCGTGCGGCAATTTCACGCAAACAGAATCAGCAACCAAGCTTTTTTTCAGGGAGAGAGTTTGTTGCTTGCTTTTGATTTTGCCTGTTTTAGTGTGGACAAACCATAGAAATTATACCTTTGGAACACAGATAAACCGGATTTTCCCATGACACGAATTTTTATCGCAACGGCATTCCTTTTTTTTGCCTTTCAAAGCACCTCTCAAACCATATTTCCTGCGCTTAACGGCGTTGAACTGCTGAACACTCTTGCGCTTCATTACAAACCTGTCACGGTTCTTCCTTTCAATGATGCCCGTGACACCCTGTTTTCCCGGATCTATGCCCATAATGACAGCCTGACCTGCGTCTACACAGGAATGACCATTTACCTCAACCCTGCTCTCGATCCTACAGTGGCTGCTTTTGGCGATGGTGGTGTCAACGGCATTAATACCGAACACACCTATCCGCAATCCAAAGGTGCCGAAACCGGAAATCCACGGGCGGACATGCACCACCTCTACCCTACCCGCGTGGAACCCAACGCCACACGCGGCGATTTTCCTTTTTCAGAAATACCTGACAATCAGACAGAAGAATGGTTTTATCTCAACCAAAAACAAACCAATATTCCTACCAGCAATATTGCGCGTTACAGCGAATACAAAGACTATGTTTTTGAACCCCGCGAAGACCACAAAGGCAATGTGGCCCGGGCTATGTTTTATTTTTATACTATGTACAAAGCAGAAGCAGACCTTGCTGACAATGCATATTTTGAGTCGCAACGCCTGACTTTGTGCAATTGGCATCAACTCGATCCTGCCGACCAAATCGAACTAACCCGAACCTGGGCCATTGCAGGCTATCAGGACGGCAAGCCCAATCCTTATGTGCTCGACTGCACCCTGGCACGGCGTGCCTACTGTCCGGGGCTTCCTGTTGAATGTTTTTCTCCGACTGCAAGCAGGGATTTGGAAAAAATCGAATGGTTTACGCTGGAAAGCAATGCCCCCAATCCGTTTGAACGGGCAACAGATATCCGGTTTCACACCTCCCGTGCCTGCCGCGTTGAGATTGAGGTATTTGATTTAACGGGAAGAAGGATTACCCTGCTCAGCAACGAGCATTATGTGCCGGGTTATTACACAATTCCTTTTGTCAACGAAACCGGGGTTTCCCAAATGTTTCTGTGCCGGATAATTGTTACGGATGGCGGAAAAAGCTGGACGGGGCTAAGAAGGATGATCGCCCGGTAGGCATCACCACTTTTGGCCCGGGTAGGCCCGTTGCATAAATTGCATCTCGGCCAGGATAAAGCCGAGGTGTTCGGTATGGGTGCCCGTCTTTCCACCCCGCTGCATCCAGTCATCAGTTGGCTTTTGCAGGGTAGCTTCGAGCAAAATGGCTTCCGTTTTTTCCAAATAGGCCTGTTGAACGAGGTCCATATTGGCGCCGATACCAGCCGTTGCCATAAGGAGGTCTACTTCATCAGCGATGGCAAATTCACCTGAAAACATCCAAAGCTCGTCGAGTGCAGTTTGCATTTTTTTATGGCTGACTTCTGTGCCGTCGCCCAGGCGAATCATCCATTCTGAACTATAACGCAGGTGGTAAGCTACTTCTTTGATAGATTTTTTGGCAATGGCCGCGAGGTGTTCGTCTTTACTTTCCGTCAGTTGTTCAAGCAGCGGATAATGAAAGGCATCGAAAAAAAACTGACGAACAATGGTGAATGCCCAGTCTTGATTGGGCTGTTCTACCAGCAGCACATTTCGAAAATCCCAGGCATCGCGCAAAAAAGCCAGGTCGTCTTCCGTACGGCCTTTCCCCTCCAGTTTACCGGCATATTCCAGTAAACTCCTGGCCTGCCCGATCAAGTCAAGCGAGATATTGGTGATGGCAATATCCTGTTCGAGAACAGGTCCATGCCCGCACCATTCACTGAGGCGCTGACCCAGAATCAGGGCATTGTCGCCCAAACGCAAGAGGTATTCGAAATGTGCTTGCTGAAGAGTCATAACCCGTCTGAATTATTTATCGTCGCCGAAAAAAGCGAGAATTTTATCCGCCAATTCCAGACCGATATTAGCCTGAGCCTCCAGGGTAGCTGCCCCGATGTGCGGAGATACGGAAATCTTAGGATGGTTGATCAATTCAGCTCGTGGCACCGGTTCGCCTACAAAAACATCAAGGCCAGCTCCGGCCAGTTTGCCGCTGTCGAGGGCATCAAGCAGGGCATCTTCGTCTACAGCGCCTCCACGGGAAGTATTGATGATGAAAGCTCCCGTTTTCATCATGGCTATTTCTTCTTTGCCAATCAGGGATTTTCCTCCTCCAAATGGCACATGGAGCGTCAGAAAATCGCTTTGCTGCAATACCGTTTTCCAGTCGGAAGTCTGTAAGCTGACGGAAAGCCGGACGTCTTTGCTATTGTATAGGTTGATGTCAATATCAGCTTCATTAATTACCAAATCCACCGGCAACACATTCATGCTCATGCCCAGCCCGATGCGTGCAACTTCCTGCCCGATTCTTCCAAAACCAATGATACCAAGAGTTTTGCCCCGAACCTGAATGCCTTCCGAACTTTGATTTTTCAATTTTTTAAAATCGGTGGCGCCTCTGAGTGGCATTTCCCGGTTAGTTACCTGCAACAGCCTGGCCAGCGAAAAAATGTGTGCGAATACAAGTTCTGCAACCGCCTGAGAAGAAGCAGCCGGCGTATTCATCACTGCAATACCCTTACTTTCTGCATATTCTACATCTATATTGTCCATGCCCACACCTCCTCTGGCGATGATCTTCAGGTTGGGACAAACATCAATCAGGTCTTTTCGAACCTGCGTAGCGCTCCGCACGATGATGACATCGTATTGCGGCAAAACACGGGGAAGCTCTTCTTGAGGTACCCGTTCTGTAGTAACTTCGTAACCCGCTTCTTCAAGCAGGGTTTGGCCATCCTGATCTATGCCGTCGTTGGCAAGTATTTTTATCATTATTTGCAGTTGTTTAAATGAACCCGAAATGAAAGTGCAAAGAAAATAATTTTTAGGCAGGAAAGTTGTCCTCGCCTGCCTAAATACCTGTTTGCATTAATTTGAAGGTGACTTTCCCGGAGCCGAAGTCTGCTATTCTGAATATTTTTCCACAAAAGTGGGAAAAGTAGCGCCGGTGTAGTGGGAAAACTTCTTATCACTGGTTTTGGCGAACTTGTAGCGATTGATAAAGCTG
>JABWAJ010000166.1 GCA_013361075.1 Saprospiraceae bacterium
CTATATGCACAAACCGGTTGCCCCGGGTGCGTCATCTCGCTGCCTGCCCTGCCGGAAGACACAATTTTCTTAAGTATAGCGCCGGATGGCCAGGCAGGGCAGCCTTATTCAGCCGATGTCAGTTTTCGAATGCCCCAGACGACGACCCCGGTTGCTGCCAGTGACTCTACTGTACCGCCGGGACTGACCATCCAGCAAATTACCATCAATTCTCTGACCAATGTGCCGCCGGGATTAAACTGGGAAGTCAATCAAACTGAATTTAACCCGGCAGAACAAACCGATGGCTGTGTTCGTTTTTGCGGAACGCCGCTGCTGGCAGGCTATTACGAAGTGTCAGTGGTGGTCACCGCAACTGTGTTTTTTGTGCCGCAAACAACATCATTTACTTTCCCGATCCACATCTTGCCGGCAGTAAGCCAAACGGATGGTTTTTCCATTGTCAATAATGCAGCTTGCGGTGCCGTTACGGCTTCTTTTGTGAACAACATTCCTTCGAATGGCCTGCCCGGATTTTCTTATTTCTGGAATTTTGGGAATGGGGAAGAAACAACAGCCGAAAACCCGGAAGATCAAACCTATTTATCACCAGGTGTTTATGTTGTAGATTACCAGGCAATTGTAGATACTTCTGATTTTTTCCTGACCAATGTACGCATCGAATCAACCACCTGTACCGACCTCTTTAGTGGTCCCGATCTGAAAGTACGCGTATTTGACCAGGACAACAACGAGTTGTACATTTCTTCCATTGTTTCCAATGCGGTACCTCCGCTTGACTTTAACCTGAACCTAACTTTAGGTGATGGCAACTACCGGATCCAGTTGACTGACGACGACGGCGGGATAGATGGTGCCGATGACGATTGCGGAAGCGTCAATTTCAACCGGTTTACTACCGGAATCCTGAACAGCAGTGGCATGAGCGCTTCGGTCAGTATTCTGCATCCGATTGATACCATCCGATCTTCAGATACAGTTATTGTTTATCCCCAGCCTTTCCCGCCACTGATTTTCGGGCTGCCTTTCGGGCCTTTGTGCGATGGAGATTCGCTGACACTGAATACCACCTATTTTGATAATCTCCAGTGGTATCGGGATAGTGTACCTTTGCTGGAAGGAACCCTTCCCCAGCTCCCGGTGGAAGAAAGCGGCAATTACTGGGTCGTTTATTCCTCTCCCGATGGTTGTCAGGCCCATTCGGAAATCGTGAACCTTTCTTTTGGTGAAATTCCTTCGGGGATCGTCTTTACCAATCAGAATAACATGCTTTCGATTTTTGACCCTGGCTCTTTGCCCCAGCAGGCGGGCATTCAGTGGTTTTTAAATGGGGAGCCGATTGCAGGTGCCAATGGCGAAATGTACTGCATCGGGGATTCGGGCAATTATACGGTTGAAGTCACAAACCTGGCTACGGGTTGTACCGGCAGTTATTCTCAAAACATCAACTACAACCCTGGTTTTCCTAACTGTGTAACGGCTGCCGGAGATTTGACAAAGCTGACCCCGGATATGCTTGTTGCTCCTAATCCCAGCAATGGCCACTTCGATTTATTGCTTGGGGCCACTTCGGTTTTAGAAGGAACGCTGAGCGTAGTGGACCCATTTGGCCGGTTGCTTTCCAACCAAAAAATGCGCCTTTCGCCCGGGCAAAATCGCCAGACGATGGACCTTTCTCAACTTCCGGCGGGGCTGTATTTGCTTCAGTGGCAATCACCTGATGGGCAAAACGTAGTAAAAGCGCTGAAATTGGATTAAAAAAGGTATCTGAAATGTCGTACTTTTGTCACTTTCAGATGTAAACTAACCTCTTCTGACAAAAATGCCTGTGGCGGAACGTACGGGCATTTTTGTTAGATGAGCTACTTGACCTTAACAGAGCAAACGCTGTTTAACACCGAAGCCGAAGTAATGCTGATGATTTCATGTACCTGCATTACTAACGATTCTGAACGATATGTACTATGATTGCGCCCTTTGAAAAAAAAGAAATTGGCAACTTGATTATTGAAGGCATTCCGGACATTCCGGCTGCTCTCGGAGAAAGGCTTCACCAGTACGAAAGTACCCGGGAAGCGTTTGCCACGGACTGGCTGCCGGATGATTCCGGATTGCTCATCATCACAAGACTGGGCGAGTCGGCACAATTTCACAGCGTCAGCCGCCCGGGGGCTTTGCGCAAGCAGCTCACTTTTTTTGAAGAACCCGTCGCCTTTGGTAGTGTATGCCCCGATCCAAAACAACGGGGCTTTCTTTTTGGGAAAGATTCAGGAGGGAATGAAAATTATCAGTTGTATTATTTTAATCTGGACACTCAGCGTTACCGGATGCTTACCGACGGGCAATCACGCAATGAATACGCTGTATGGAACAACAAAGGGAACTGTGTAGTCTATTCCAGTACCCGCCGAAACAACCAGGACCACGATTTATACCTCACGTATCCACTCGATCCTTCGAGGCAGGATGAAATGATTTTCAGCAAAAAAGGCTATTGGTATCCGATTGACTGGTCGCCCGACGACGAGTGGATTACTGTAGGGCGTTATTTGTCGGTGCACGAAAGCGAATTGTATCGATACCACATTCCCACCAAAACACTGGAACCCATTCTCTGTGAATTGGAAGATATTTCCTGTCATGGAGGCTGTTGGGACAAAGATGGAGAAGGGGTTTATTATGCTGCTGATGTTGCCGGCGAATTCCGGCGCCTGATTTATTACCGGATTGCTGACGACCGGCATGAGGTATTGTGGGAGCAAATGGATTGGGATGTGGAAGGCATCAGCTTGTCGCCGGATGGGAAAGACCTGGCGTTTACGGTAAATGATAACGGAATTTCAGCCCTTTTTATTCTGGATACGGAGAGCAGGCAGTTTAGGCAGATTGAGCACATTCCGAAGGGAGAATGCAATACCCTGCGCTGGCATCCGACAGAAAAAAAATTGGCCCTGACCATCAACACAGCCAAAGCGCCTGCTGATGCTTTTGTGCTGGATACGCAAACAGAGATACTGGAAAAATGGACCTTTAGCGAAGTGGGAGGGCTCGACCCGGATCATTTCATCGAGCCGACGCTCATTCATTATCCCACTTTTGATATGGAAGATTCTGACCAGGAGGATGCCTCCCGGATTCGTTATATTCCGGCGTTTTATTTCAAACCCCGGCAAAAAAATCGGAGGCTTCCTGTTTTGATTTACATTCACGGCGGTCCTGAAAGCCAGTTTCGGCCTATTTTTTCGCCTATTTTTCAATATTACCTGAACGAAATGGGGCTTGCTGTAGTAGCACCTAACGTGCGGGGTTCTTCAGGGTATGGGAAAAGTTACCTGAAATTAGACAATGGCTATCTTCGGGAACATTCGGTAATGGACATCGGAAAATTGTTGGACTGGATAGCGGAGCAACCCGACCTCGATGCCTCCCGGGTGGCTGTCATGGGGGGATCTTATGGAGGGTACATGGTGCTGGCCTCTATGTCGCATTTCAATGCACGCCTGCGTTGTGGGATTGATATTGTTGGCATCAGCAACTTCATTACTTTTCTGAAAAATACCAAATCTTATCGTCGCGACCTGCGCCGGGTAGAATACGGGGATGAACGCGACCCGAATATGCGCCGCCACCTGCTGCGCATTTCACCAACGACCAATGCCCATAAAATTACCAAGCCCATGCTGATTGTTCAGGGATTGAACGACCCGCGCGTGCCGGCTACTGAGGCAGAACAAATGCTGAAAGCCATCCGGCAAAACGCAGGCGAAGCGTGGTACCTGCTGGCGAAAGATGAAGGCCATGGGTTTAGAAAAAAATCGAACAAAGACTATTATACCAAAGCAGTAATCCTCTTTTTAAAGCGGTATTTGCTGAACGAGTAGATCAGAAACCATACATGAAGTTGAGCCAAACGATGAAAGGCGCCATTGCGCTGCTGTTCCTGATGGGTGCGTGTATTTACCTGCGCTATGAGGATTTTTTCCGCGTCGCCAATAAAATGGTGATCGAACAAGGGGGGGATGGATACAAGGCTTACCAGGCCTTTATTTACCATGTAAAATACGACAGCACCTATCGCCATTTTCAGGGGATGAATTACCCCTATGGCGAACATGCAGTACCTGCCGATACACAGCCTGCCCTATCCAATACCCTGAAATGGATCAACGCACATGTCGCAGACCTCAGCGATTATGCCCTTGGGATTTTTAATTTCAACCTCCTCTTTTCCATTCTGTTGTGCAGTGTTTTTCTGTACCTGATTTTTCGCCGACTCGATGTTCCCGCGTGGTACAGCATCATTGTCGCCATAGCCATGACTTTCCTGGCACCTCAAAACATGCGCATGACGGGGCATTTCGGACTGGCTTTACCCGTCGCTTTGCCGGCTACCCTCTATTTTCTGATGCGGTTTGAAGAAAAACGGACAATCGTCATCAGCCTGTGTATGGCATTTTTCCTGACGGTCATTTCGCTGTTCCACTTTTATTTTTTCGCCATCATGGGGGCGACGATTTCTTTGTATTTTCTGTTCAGCTATCTGCATAAGCGCAACAAGCAGTTGTTGTCGCGCTACGCAGCTCACTATGGCATTCAGGTAATTTTGCCGCTCCTGTTTTTTATTTACTGGATGTATTGGGGCGACCCGGTAAAAGACCGTACCGCATTGCCCTGGGGCTTTTTTCACTATCATTCAAGATGGGAAGGCATCTTTACATCGCTTACCCAGCCGTATTTTCAATGGATTCATGAAAAAGTCATTAACATAAGGGAGGTAGATTTTGAAGGTAAGGCTTATGTAGGCCTGATAGCAGCTTTCGCTTTTCTGGGCATTATTCTGGCATGGATCGGCCGGGGTTTCCGGCAGGCCCCCGTTTCGTTTTTGCCGTCCCGAAAAATCTACCTGAATTCAATTTTTTACGCCTCCCTGGCTTTGTTGTTATTTTCATTCGGACTGCCATTTATCATTCCGCGGCTGGAAGATCTCCTGCTTTATTCAGGGCCGGTGCGCCAGTTTCGGTCAGTAGGACGATTTGCGTGGCTGTTTTATTTCGTCATCAACATCATTGCTTTTGCGTGGCTTTACCACAAATTGCAAACCAAAAAATGGAAATGGGCAGTCTGGATACCCGCTTTTGCCCTTTTGCTGTTTGAAACCTGGAATTTCACACGCAGCATTGATGTACGCCTTGATGAAATTCCGATGGGCGAACCCGGGAAGCGTTTTGTTGATATTCCGGGGATAAAATATTCCGATTATCAGGCAATTATGCCTTTGCCGTACTACAATGTAGGTTCCGACAACTTCTGGTGGGCCCTGAAGTATTTTGCGGGCAACCGCTCTCAAACGATGTCCATGCAAACAGGCTTGCCCATTACGGCTGCCATGCTGACGCGTACTTCTGTTTCTCAAACCATCAACCAGATCCAGATGATGACAGAACCGTACAGAAGACCCCAGGTGATAGATGATTATCCGGACCGCCGGCCTTTGCTCATTGTTCATGACGTTAGCGAAGCCCCGGAGGGAGAAACGACCTGGGGGTATTTGTTGCAGGAATCTCAACTGGTTTATACCGATGGCTCACTCCGCTTTTTCCGGCTTGACCTTGACCTTTATGATAAAAAAATTGCGCAGCGCAAGCAGGCAATTACAGACACGCTGGCAATAGACTCCCTGCTGTTTGAGGTAAACGGGTTCCGTTCTACGCAACCCAATGTTAATTTTGTTTATGATGCTATGGATGGTTCCCCTGCTGCGAATGCCTACCTGGGGAGTGGCGGGTTTGAAGGGAAAATGGGGGATGAAAACCTGATTTTTGAAGGTACCCTGCCAGAGGCAAAACCCGGCGTTTACCTGTTTTCCATGTGGATGTTCATCAACCATGACCTGTACCCGCGTACTGATTTTTTAGTAGTGGAATCCGATCCGGCTACCGGGGGCATGCGCAAGCAATACACCGCTCAATCGCGCGAAGTGCTGAAAGCCATCGACAACAATGGCTGGGCGTTGATGGAGTTCCCCTTTGAAGTGCAGGCATCAGACAGCAAATTCCGATTGACGTTCAACAATAAAAACCTGCGCCGCGAACCCATTTTTGTGGATGAACTGCTCATCCGACCCGCAGGAACAGATCTGTACCGGCAGTCAGATCGCTGGGTTTGGAAGAATAACCGGCATTATTTGAAGTAGATACTGGTTATTGGTTACTGGTTACTGGTCTGTTATGGCGTGACCAATAACCAATAACTGATCACCAATAACCAGTTAAACCAATTATTCCACTTCCACTTTATCCTTGATCACCGTTTTTGGCGGGGAATTTTTGGGTACAGGCACTCCGGCTTTTTGGATGCTGTTCGAAGGTTTCTTTTTAGTCTGAATTACCTTTGAGGTTTTGATGCGTGTGATTTCGATATCGGTCAGATAGATGCTTTCATTTTTGGCCCGTTCGGTGCGCAGCTTCTGAAAACCCTGCTCGTCTAATCCTGCTCTCAGAGAGTCATCAAACGTGCCTTTTTTGTAGATCCCGACGTAGTATTCGCGTTCGCCATGTTCAAACTGTTCGTAGTCGAGCAGGCGGTAGCCGCTTTTATGCCGGCGTGCACGCTCGGTGTTAAAGGTAGTGAGGTCGGAGGCTTCGAATAAAAACGTTTGATCCGGTTGCTGTCCATAGTGGTACAAAGCTACATAGGGCATGGTACCATCCGGGAAAGGGGTGGCATCTACATCTACGAGGAAAAAATTGTCTTTGGCCATTTCCTCATTCTTTTTCACCAATCCGGCCCAGGAGTCTAGTTTCCAGGCTTTGTGAGCAGTTTTTCCCGTGGTCCAGACACCGGTAAACAGAAAAACGTTGTTTGGCCCGGCTTGCCCTTCCAGTTCGGTGAGCACAAAACCCTCTTTAGCCATGTCGCGGCGTTTTTGCACCAGGGAGTCCCAGCCTGCCACGGTTGCCAGCACCGAGTGTTGTTTGGTTTTGGCCCAGATGGCCCAATATTTGTTGATTTTGTTGTTGTCTTTGGCCAATTCAACGTCCGTGAGTTGGTAGCCTGCCGTGTCCATCTGCATGTGGCGCTGCTGAAGTTCGCTCCAGGTGAGGTTATCGGCGTATTCGTGCGGTATATCTGTTTTCTGAAAGATGCCCGAATAGTTGAACTGGGCCTGAACCGTGAAAGTGAACAGCGCAAAACATGCGGTTATCCATCTTGTATTTGCCATAAAACTTCTTTTTTGCGAAGATAACGAAGGTCGGTGGCTGTTTAGTAGGCGGAAAGGGGGATTTGATGGAATAATGACAATATTAGCCGGAAGAGATGGCTGGTGGCCCAATCTACGCCACCGCATACTCCGTATCCTGACGTGCATATTCCGGAACAAAGCCCAAAACAATATCAGTTTTTGCAACCCCACGATTCATCAACTCCGTAGCAACCGGAATTTCGGTCCAATTTTGTTGAACCCATACCTTCCCGTTTTTTATTTCAAAGTGGAGAAAAGTGGAATGCACTAATTTATCTTCATTTTCCCACCCAAACCCGATGACCTGAAAGCGATTACGTTCGCGATCAGCAATGACTTGTTTTTCAACAGTAGGAGAGTTTGAAAAAGGGGTTGCAGCATAGTGTTCCATTAGATCCACTACAGCATCCTGATATTTTTTTAATGTATCCATTGTACGATAATTTCTTGATTAGCTTGGTAGACAATGAGTTTCACGGACTTTCTTTCTAATGCTAACTTAACGAAAGGCCGTTGAAAAAATGTATTGAAAATTGACACCGGAACTGCAAGATACAAAATACGGTCTGGTTGATACAATTCGAGTCCCAATAGGTAGTTGTCATATTGGCCTATGGCCTTATGAAAAGCACTAACTGGTGAATCTTCGAGGAAAGATTTGATTTCCACTGCGATCTTATGGCCATCTTTCTCCGCACCGATTACTTTTTCTGCTCCAAGGTCAATTTCAAAGTCAATGCCACCAACCCGAAAATCAAAGGGGTCATTTGTAATGATCCAACCTTCTTTCTCCAAAGCTTTTCTTACGCTTTGATGAAACCTGTCACGAGCCATTTTTTTTATTCAAAAATAAGAAAATTATTCAAATTTTAGACTTAACCGATCTGTCTAATAACATTCAAGAAACCCCCAATCAACCTTACCCCACCACCTCATAACTCCACGTAATCTTCGCCGTTTTCTCCAGAATTTTAGCCACCGAGCATAGTTTGTCCATCGAAAGGCTCACCGCGCGCTCCGCTTTTTTGTCGTCAATGTTGCCGAAAAGCTGGTAGTGCAGGTGTATATCAGTGAACAGAGCAGGCGTTTTGTCTTGTTCCCGTTCTGCTTCGATGCTTACCCGAATGTCTTTCATATCCTGCTTTTGTTTGCGCAACAACAGGATGACATCTATAGAACTGCAAGTGCCGAGCGCGGCGATCACAACCTGCATTGGGCGCATGCCTTTGCCATGGCCGCCGATGTCGGGTGCGCCATCTGTTTCAAGGGTATTGCCTTCTTCGTTGACCGCCTGAAGGTGGAAAGCGTCGTCTAAGCGGCGGATCTCAATTTTCATAAAAAGTGTTTTAACAAAAAATTAATTTGACTTTTTAAAAATGCTCCCTATTTTTGCGGCATCAATCACTTCAAAGTGGATTGATTTTATACCGAAGGGTGGAGAGACAGGCTCTGCGAAACCCTGGCAACCCCTCCAAAGTGGAGAAAGGTGCCAAATCCTGCCAAAAACCCGGCCTTTGCCGAGGCGATTTTGGAAATATAAAATCAAAACAACGTCATGACTTCATCGGTTTTCACCAACCAGGGTTTTCTTTCAACATCAAGTTCCGCTACGGAACACCACTCCTCTTTTTCTGCAGCACCCGCTATGATGCGTTGTTGTTGCTGTTGTTGTTGCTAATCCGTTCCCGGCAATTTGCAAATACAGGGTTCGGGCTAAACCGCTAAAGCTTCCTCGCCGGGAGCCATGATTCGGTTTTACGCCTGACGCTGACCTGCAAGGCTGCCACCTGCTTTTCGCATGTCTGTTCGCATTTCTTAAAAAAACATAAAACGCTGTAAATCATGTCAAACCTAAAATTTGAAACCCTGCAGTTGCACGCAGGTCAGGAAGAGGTAGAAGGTACCACCCGTTCGCGCGCCGTGCCGATTTACCAAACGACTTCTTATACGTTCCGCGATTCGGAACACGGTGCCAACCTTTTCGCCCTTAAAGAATTCGGCAATATTTATACCCGGATCATGAATCCCACTACCGATGTTTTCGAACGCAGGATTGCGGCACTGGAAGGCGGGGTAGCTGCACTGGCAGTGGGGTCGGGACAAGCGGCACAATTCATCGCCCTGAACAATATTCTTCAGGCAGGCGACAATTTTGTTTCTTCCGCAAACCTTTACGGAGGCACTTACAACCAGTTTAAAGTTGCCTTTAAACGCCTGGGGATCGATGTTCGGTTTGCAGAAGGCGAACTGGCCGAAGACTACGAAGAGCTGATAGATTCGCACACCAAGGCTATTTACGTAGAAACCATTGGCAACCCGAGTTTTAATATCCCTAATTTTGAAGCACTTGCCGATCTGGCACGGAAATACGACCTGCCACTCATCGTTGACAATACGTTTGGTGCCGGTGGGTACCTCTTCCGTCCGCTGGAGCACGGCGCAAACATCGTGGTGCAATCGGCAACCAAGTGGATTGGCGGTCACGGCACTTCCATTGGCGGCGTAATCG
>JABWAJ010000167.1 GCA_013361075.1 Saprospiraceae bacterium
GTTCTGTCAAGTGTTATTTGCAATTCAACTCTTTTACTTCAAAGATTTGATATTCGATGCCTGATTTAATTTCAAAAGGAATTGTTTCTATTTTTCCTCCTGTTTTTTCAATTGTTACAATTCCACTCTGCCAGATTTCTTTCCAAGCAAGTTTATACTCGGTGTTAGAATTGGGGTTTACATCAACTTCAAACGATAAGCTCCTTTCGATTGTAGTCCCTTTAGTTATTCCAAATTGCATTCCTATCCCAATCGAAATTAATTGAATCGCAGGAGTTTCGAGTTGTGCACTGCCACCAATATTAAATTCAGTAGTTATGGATTTAGTGAAAGTTTCATTGATTCTAATTGTGTTTTTACCTATGCAGTTTTTGGCAGGAATAATAGAATAGCCAACTATATTTGATACTTGTTTATTTGTTAGTTCAACCTTCTGTATTTTGCCATAAGTTGAAATAATATCTTGTACATCTGGTTTTGTTTTTCCATTATTATCCTCAAGAATATATTTAACTGCTTCTGACATAATATGAAAGCCTTCTTTATGCCAGCATGAACAGATACAAAAAGGAATCAATAAAATTATTATTTTATTTTTCATTTTCTATTTTTTATTTGACAGAACTTATAGCCGTGCATCCGCCGCCGCCGCACATCGGTTTACTTTACCACCGGTATTAGACTGGTGGCGGATGCACGGAGTTGAACGAAGCCGCCGCTCCAGCAGGCGCTATGGGCATAGCATCCTTCCCTTATCTTTTAGACAGCTGATATTAAAGTTGCAAAATACTGGAGTCGTGTGATAAAAGCAAGCATGGGAGAAGAATTTGTTCAGGTTTTTTATGGATAATCCTCTGTAATTGATATATTTAATGATTCAGGACAATAGCATTTATAGCCAAAGCGTATGCTTTAGTCAAAATACCATTACCCAAGCTTGGAAAAATCATTACCCTGACCTGGCGGAGCCCGCTGCCGGGGAACCAGTCCGATTTTGAGGATGTGACAACCACTTTCGGGCTGTGGCTCGGGGCTTGGTCTTCAAAACAGGCAAAACCAATGACTGGATGGTTTCTTTACCGCAAGCAGGGCAAGTGGCTTTATCCCGATTCGGTTCGGAGATGAACAACCACAACCGGCGGCGGATAGCCCAAGCATTTTTGCAGGTTTGCCAGCTTGGTTTTTCGATTGCGGGTAGCAAGAATTCTCCCGCTCGCCCCAAATTCTACCTAATACCTCACTCACTCCTCAAACTCCGCACCGGATTCGCCAGCGCCGCTTTAATGCTCTGAAAACTCACCGTCAGAAACGCAATCGCCACGGCGGCCAACCCTGCCAGGGCAAACATCCACCAGCGGATTTCGATGCGGTAGGCGAAGTCGGACAGCCATTTTTGCATCAGCCACCAGGCCAAGGGGCTGGCAATGACAATGGCAACGGCCACCAACTTCAGGAAATCTTTGGCCAGCAAGCCGGTAATGCCCGGCACGCTGGCGCCCAGCACCTTCCGGATGCCGATTTCTTTGGTGCGTTGTTCGGTGGTGAAAGAAGCCAGCCCAAACAACCCGAGGCAGGAAACGAGGATGGACAACACGCCGAAAATGCCGGCTATTTTTCCGATCCGCTGTTCGGCGTCGTACATGCGCGCGAACGCATCGTCCAAAAAGCGATAACTAAATGCCTGGTCGGGTGACATGGCTTTCCACTGCTTTTCCAAAGCAGCAATGATGGCGCCCGTTTCCGCACCTTTGTACCGGAAGGACATCAGGCCCGTAGAGCGCCCCAACTGAAGGCTCAAAGCCCCGATGTTGTCGCGCAAACTCGACCAGTGAAAGTCTTTGACGACCCCGATGATTTCCAGTTCCGAAAAATCCTCCGGTTTGGGGGCCCCTTCAAAGTTGCGGTTTGGCGCATAAATTTTTTGTCCGATGGGGTCGGGGAAACCCATTTGGCGGGCCGCCGTTTCGTTGATGATGATCGCCATGCTGTCTGTGATGCGGGCGGGATCGAAATTGCGCCCCTGCACAATTTCCAGGCCCAGGGTCGCCATGTAGTCATTGTCAACCCGCCAGCGTTGCATGCTGATGGAATTGTCTTTGTCAATGGACCGGGCTTTGGAAAAAGTATTGTCCGAACGGCTCGATGGCACAGGCAGGTAACCCGAAACCGTCGCGCTTTCGATGGCCGGGTGCCGCAACATTTCTTCTTTGAAGGTATAGACTTTATCCCCCAGCCCGTAAGCATCGTCCAGGACAATGACCCGGCTTTTTTCAAAGCCTAATTTTTTATTCTGGATAAAACTCAATTGATTGTATACCAGCATGGTGGCAATGATAAGTGCCACCGCTACGGAAAACTGGAAAACGACCAGGGCACTGCGAAAATTTCCGCCCCTGCCCATGCCTGAAACCTGCCCTTTCAGCACCCGGATGGAGTCGAACGCCGATAAGAAAAAAGCCGGATAACTACCTGCCAGCAATCCCACCAGCAAGGTACCTCCGGTCATTGCAGCCCAAAAAACAGGCGAACTCCAGGGAATCGTCAGGGCTTCCCGCCCGGTCAGTTCCCGGTACCAGGGCATGGCCAATGCGGCAACCAGGGTAGCGAGCAGCACCGCCATCGCAGAAATGGCAAGCGATTCGCTCAAAAACTGCCCGATCAAAGCCGATCTGGCCCCTCCAAGCACTTTGCGCATGCCGACTTCTTTTGCCCGTCCTGCTGAACGCGCCGTGGCTAAATTCATGAAATTGATGCACGCAATGAGCAGGATGAAGGTGGCAATGGCACTGAAAATCCAGACATAGCGGATGCTTCCGTTGGGGGCAAGCTCTACTGTAAGATCGGAATACAGGTGGATGTCTTCCAGATTTTGAAGGTAATACCGGGCATACTGGCCTGTTTTTGCCATTTCTTCCACCGTTGTTCCCAACACCTGTTGCAGGGTGATGGCCAATTTACTGGCAGATAGCGAGGCAAATTTTTTGTCGAATGCCCCCCTGTCCGTTCCTTTTCTCAACAAGAAATAAGTATGAAAATTATTGTTGGTTGCCCAAAATGGCGGGTCGTTTTTGACTTCTTCGTTGCCGTTCATGGAAAGCAACAAGTCTGCCCGGAAATGCGAGTTTTGCGGCATGTCTTCGTATACGGCTGTGACCTGCCTGCGTTCCTCGTTTTCCAACACCAGGTTTTGCCCCACCGCCATTTGAGGGGAAGCGAAATATTTTTCAGCACGGCTCCGCGAAATCGCGACCGTATTTGGCTGCACCAGACACCGCGCCGGGTCGCCTTCGATAACTTTTAGCGGAAATATTTCAAAAAAGCTGCTGTCTACCGTCAGTACGGCTTCTTCCCGGAAGTTTTGCTGAACGGCGCCGTCGCGTTTCACCAAATAAGAACCGTATTCTCTGAAGCGGCACCAGGCCTGAATTTCCGGCAATTCCCTCGCAGCTTCCGGACCAAGTATCGAGCCGACTACCGCTAATTCGAAGTGGTTGCCCCCAAACTGAATATCGGCTACCGGGCGCACAATCCGATCCGATTGCGGGTTCCAGCGGTCGTAACTCAACTCATACGCTACGTACAGCACAATGAGCAGGCAGGCTGCCACGCCAATGGCAAGTCCGGTAATGTTCAGCCCGGTGTACAGTGGTTTTTTGCGCAGTTGGCGCAAGGCGATGGTCAGATAATTGTGTAACATAGTCTGTCGGGTATTGGATAAGGTGAAACGCAGCATATTCGGGAGTTGAGGCCTATTTTCGAATCCCGCTAACGCGAGGCTCTGCCTCGTGCTACTATTTCAGAGGCTCTGCCTCGTGTCTGCTATTTCAGAGGCGCTGCCTCCCGGTCGCCCTACTCACTCCTCAGATTTTTTGCCGGATTCGCTGCAGCTGCCCGCAGGGTTTGTAGCCCTACAGTCAGGAGGCCTAAAACAACCAGTGCTCCGGCACAGCCCAACATCAGCCCCGCACCAATTTCAATGCGGTAGGCAAAGGATTGCAGCAAGGCATTGGCAGCTAAGTAGGCAACCGGCAAAGCAATAAAAATAGCCACTCCCAGTAAAATAAAGAAGTTCCGGGACAACAACAGCGCCACCTCTGTTGCAGAGGCGCCGATGACCTTGCGGATACTGATTTCCTTAGACCGGGTTTCTACAGAAAAGGTTACAATGCCCAACAAACCAAGACAGGCAACTGAGATGGCAATGGTGGCAAAAAAGAGCAACAAGCCAGTTGATTTGCGCATTTCTGCGTAACAATCGCTCAGTTTTTGGTCTACAAAATCATAGTCCATCGGATGAAGCTGGTCAAATTTTTTCCAGATGCCTTCCATCGAAGCTATTGCTCCGGATGGATCACCGGGCGTCAGGCGCACATCCAGCTGATAAAAATTCGCGGGTGAATAGAGCAACAACAATGGCCCGATGGCATAGGTAAAAGGCCGGAAATGGTAGTCTTTTACCACTCCTTTTACGGTCACTTCGGTTGAGTCGTTGAGCCACAGCGTTTTTCCCAAAGCTTCTGATGGTGCACCCAACTGAAAAAACTCAAGGCCCTTTTCATTCAAAATCACATACTGTTCCCGCTCAGGATTGGCATCTGCCGGAAAATTTTCACCCCGAACCAACGTCAATCCATGGTTGGGAATGTAGTTTTGATCCACATAAAAACAACGCACCGGAATCGGCTCCGCGTCGCGGGTTTTCCGGATGTCCACAGAAAAATCTTCCCACGTGCCTATGGTGTGCGAAGAAGCCGATACCCGCACAACTCTCGAATCCCGGGCAATTTCTTCTGCCAAAGCCCGGTGATCTACCTCCCGCAGCTGTATGTTGAGGATGTTTTCTTTGTCAAAACCATAATTGGCCTGTGTGGCAAAATTCAATTGTTGCCACATGGCTGCAACCACGATCAGAAAGACAAGAGATAAGGCAAACTGCATTACAATCAATGCTTTGCGCAAATTAACCCGCGAAAAAAGACGGATTCCTGACAAGTCGCGCAGGGCAGCGTCGGGCCGGAATCGCGCCAAATACGTAGCCGGCAACCATCCTGAAGCCAGGCCCACGATCAGTGAAAAAGCACCGAACAGCAGGTAAGTTGTCCAATCCTCCGAAAAAGGGCTGTACAATTCGGAATCCGTATTGGGTGCCACCCCTTCCATCAGTCCAACAAGCGGAAAACGCAGAAACCAGGCGACAACGGTTGCCAGGCCGGCAGTCAGCACTGCTTCTGTCAGAAACTGGCGCACCAGTTCGTGTCGTTTGGCGCCCATCACTTTCCGTACCCCTACTTCTTTGGCCCGAACCAATGAGCGGGCAATGGTCAGGTTGGCGTAGTTGAGACAGGGAAACAGCATCAGCAAAAACACAACCCCCATCAACCCCCAGACAATGAACATTGGCATGGCGCTTTCCATTGTCTGGCTCAGCATTTCGCTGGCAGGGGTAATTTCCGAAAGTTGTTGCGGGTGGAAGCGATAGCCTGCGTCGCGGCTTTCCAACACCAGGCCTTTGTAACGGGAACTGGAGATTTCATTTAATACCGTTGCGAGGTCGGCTTCTGTTTTGCCGGGTCGCAGCAGGGCAAAGGTATACGTCTGGTAATAATTTCGCCAGTTGGTGCTCACGGCGTTTTCGGCTTCCTGAGCGGTAAGCTCTTTTTCCAAAGAAATCATGGTGGAAACCGATGCCAGGGCTTCAAACCTGAGGTGCGTTTTTTGCTCCGTTTTTTTCAGAACCCCAGTGATTTTAAACTGGCCGAAATTCCGGACGTCCAGGGTTTTGTCCATGGCTTGTTCCGATCCGCCAAAAAATTTAAGTGCGGCCTCTTCAGTCAGGATCATAGAAAAAGGCGCACTCAGGGCATCTGCTTCGTTCCCGGCCTTTAAATCAAACCCAAAGACTTTGAAAAATGCGGGGTCTGCGTAGTACCCATTCAGGGGCAAGGTATTGCTGCCGGCAGTGGCATCGCCTGAAGGGCCGAAACAAAGGTGGGTGACTTGCTCGGCCACTGCATAATCGTCGCGCAGCGCAACACCAGCCGGGAATGGTGTTGAAGCGTATTTTTCAGCGCCGCCATCTTTCCGGATGGCTTCTGTAATCACCCGAAAGGTGCGTTCCGGCGAAGGATGGAAGGTATCGTACCCAAATTGATTGCGGATGACCGTTATGATGAGGAGCGCTGCGCTCATGCTCAGGGCCAGTCCAACAACATTGATCGTGGAAAAGAATTTGTATTTGCCCAGATTACGCCAGGCAATTTTGATGTCGGTTCGTAACATAACTACCTGATTGTTTGTCGGGACCTTCTTACGAGGCTTGACAAGTTCAGTACAATCTGCGTGCCACGAATTCAATTAAATGAAAATCAATTAATTAAGCGCTATATTTGTTTAAAACCATGTTCAGTTTCGGACATAGATCGTACGCATGTGGACAATTGCAGCGCAAAAACGACATTAGACTTGTTGCGACGGGGCAGCGTGGTGGTGTGGATGAGCTATTTTTTGGCCAATCAAAGTGTTTTTTGAGGAGCATAGCCCTGTTCTGTGACGAAAAAAGGCGAAGAGTGGACAAAAAAGGGCCATTTCCAACCCACGATGGTTCCCGTCGCAGCAAGTCTATTCTTCCAGAACATAAAAAATTACTCCATTCCTGCAAATTCACGTATAAATACGCTGTTTTCAAAGGGCAACTCATCCGAATTTTGAGTGCAATTTTTTTTAACCTGATAATTTAAGCGGACATGGCTTTACCCATACCATCAGAGGCAAAAGGAGTTCTTTTTGTTTGCTCAACCAGTCACATGGACTGGGATTGGGTGGCAACTTTTGAGCAGTATTATGGCATTGGAAACCCTTCAGGAGAACAACCTCCTGTCAGGCAAATTCTTGACACGGCCTTCGATCTGCTTGGTACTCCCGATTCGGGTTATCAATACAACCTGGCAGAACTGGCCTGGCTGCGGCGTTACCTTCAGGATAATCCAACGGCGGCGCCTACACTGGCCACTTACGCCGGCAAACTTTATTTCCTTGGTGGCGGACTCACTTCTCCCGACAATTTGATCACGCATGGTGAGGCATTTATCCGCAATTATTTACTTGGACAGGCTTTTTTAAAAAGAGCAGGTTTAAGTGCACTCCTCTCCAATGTGTGCTGGATCCCGGATGATTTTGGACAGGACCCCCAACTACCGGTGGTGCTGAATGCCATGGGAATGACCGGAGTCAGTTTCTGGAGAGTTCCCGGCGATGAACCAACGCCACCAACCGCTTATACACCTGTCGGCGGTGGCGATTCGCTCTACCAGCAATTGCTCGATAACGGGGTCACCTTCAACTGGAAGGCAGCGGATGGATCTACCATTTTAACACAGCAGATGTCACAGGGATACGGCGTAATCTGGGATCAACTTTATGCGAATCAAAATACGGGTTCACAAGCTGAAGATTTGAATGATTTCATCAATTCCAGCGGCCAGCAATTTGCCAATCTTTACTTTGCTCCCTGTGGTGGTGACTTTTCAATGCCTTCCCTGAATTTAGTGACTGCGGTCAACGATTATAATGCGCAGTATTATCCGAATAATGGCATTTATGCGGTGTTGGGCACTTTTCAGGACTTCATAGACGCTGTCCATGCGGTCAAAGATCAACAGCCCTACACCATTCCTTTAGACTCTTCCAATTTCTGGACTGGCTATTTTGCAGGCCGCATTCAATTAAAAATCAACCACAAATTGGCAGTCAATCACCTGCTGGCAGCCGAAACGGCCTCTACCCTGCTGAGGGCCATGAGCAATTTTTCAAGCGCTTATTTAGATGCGATAGACGCGGCAATTACCACCGCCTGGGAAACATTGATTCCTTCTACACACCACGATTACGTTACCGGAACCTCGCCCGACAACATTTACTGGTCGGAACAGCTTCCCATTTCTGAACTTGCACTGGAAGAAAGCAGGCGGTTGCTGCAAAAGCTGGTGCACAACCTTGGCCAGTCGGTTAAGGCCAACTCTGGCAACCCCGGTGACGTGCCTTACGTCGTTTTCAATCCTTCCGGCTTTCTGCGGTCGGCTACCGGCAACCTCGTGGAAATTCCCATGAACCCTGACCTGATAAATGTACAAAGTGTTAACATCAATGGTACGATTGCTACCGTTCAGAAAACGCATCACAATACGCTCCTTTTTAACTGCCCCGGTGTAAATAGTTTTGGCTATCAAACCGTTTATTTTTCGGGCAACGCAGCCACTGTACCACAGGTAGGCAGCATTCCATCAGTGGAGCAAACGGAAAATGATGTGCAGTTAACCATCAGCAATGGGGTTGTTCAAATTACGGTTTCAAAAGAAAATGCCTGGGCCATAATCAGCCTGAAACAAGTGAGCACCGGCCTTGAATTGCTTCAAAATGGGGTATTGGGCAACCAGATCGTTTTGTATAACGAACCTGAAGGCAACTTATACCAGAATGGAGACGAGCTGACTCCAACCGGGTTCAGCACAGATTCCAAAGGATTGTTTGTCGGGGTTGACACCGATAATCCCATTTATTTATTGGAAAATGGCCCATTGCGCTGGCATTTTCAGGGAACCATTCAAAATAAAGCCAACAATTTTGAAGCAATTGTAGAATACATCCTTGAAATCAACGAACCAATTGTCAGGATGCGGGTTACGGGCTATGTGCCGTCAAGCGTTTCCGGTTCTGTTGTAACGGCGTGGGGAATGTCTCAAACCTTCAATAATCCGGATTCCGGTATGTATTACGGCACGCCCAACCACTGGAATACCAATCAGTATGTCCCCTACTGGCGTGGCCCAACATTCAGACCAACGCATGATTACTGCTGCCTTTCGGCTGACAATGGCTCAGGGGGATCAACGCCTGTTGGTGCCATCTACCACGGAGGAATGCCTGCCTGGGCTTTGGATACAAAAAACAATCAACTGCTGGGCATCTTGTTCCGGAATGCACCCGGCACAGATAGAGGGGCTGCCGGCACAGATACAGCCAAACATACTCAGGAGTATGCCTACCGGATTCCTGATGGCGCCCAGATGCCCAATAGCTGCCTTCCTCTCCAGGAGTCGCTGGCTTTCCAGATGCGGCAGCAATGCACCCCGGTGGTGAACAATCCATCCTCTATCGTCAGCAATGTGATGGCCGATTCAGGATTTTTGGCAGCAATACAGGATACGCCGGGCGCAATGATGCGGCTGGCGCGTGCACAGCCGGGAAGCGGCAATACGCCAACGATAGTTACCGGGGAAGGACAAGGACTGCCTTTTTCATTTGTGCTGCGAATCTATCAGCCAACGAATCAGGTCATGGGTACTTGCGGGATCACGATTCCATTCCTGAATAATGTCTCGCAAGCTCCTGATATTGCTATGGTCACAGCCCTGGAAGAACCGATCCCGGATGCTGCTGCACCGGATTATTCATACGGTGTCATCACCATTCAGAACATGCCGACCTTAGCCACGCTCAGGGTGCAATCGTATAGTACTTATGTTGCTCCGTCTAATGGGAAATAAAGCCCGGCACTGGTGAAAGGGCAAGGGGCAAGGGGCAAGGGGCAAGAAGCAAGGGGTAAGAAGCAAGGGGTAAAGGGCAATTTTATTCCGTAAAGGTCGATGTTTTTATAAGCAATCAGATTGAGTTTACGGAATCGTTTCATTTTACGAAATTATTGCTTTTTGCCCCTTGCCCTTTGCACCTTAAAACCAGGGCGCATTATGGCG
>JABWAJ010000168.1 GCA_013361075.1 Saprospiraceae bacterium
ATTGACGGACAATTCACCGTGCGCTGCAAGGACAATACCCTGTTCACAGACATGACTTCGCTGCTTGGTGCGCAGGGGGCGGGTGCATTTGCCAACCTTGAGGTTAGTATAACCGGCGACGAACTGCAAATACCGGCAAACCTGACACCCGGGCAAACCCTGCCGGACGCAACTGCTCAAATCAAAGCTGGTACGGGCGGTGTTGCTCTGATTACAATGAACCTGACGGTCCGGAATCGGAAAGCAATTGCCAAAGAAACCCTCCAGACTTCCGCAGGTAGTTTTGAATGCATCAAAATCACCTACACCACCGAAACCAAAATGCTGGGTACCAAATCCATAGAAACCGCTGCCTGGTATGCCGACGGGGTTGGCCTGATTCGTCAGGAATCTTATGATAAAAAGGGCGCTGTGGAAAGCAAAATCGAACTGACGAAGTTTGAAAAAGGAAAGTAAACCAAAGGCAAACAGGAGTCATTCCAAATATGGGCTAAAAAGAGCCTCGGAGAGGCTGGGGTTCCTTTTTAACGCATTGATCCACAAAAGGTTGGATTCTTCAAGGGCTGAATCCGGATTTGAAAAACCGGAACGGCTCCTGTTTACTTCAGCTTACCGGATAAGCGCAACATCACCACTCAAAACCTCTGTTTCTTTTTCAATGTCGTCGCTGATGGTGTAGCGGATGCTGTAAACATAGGTTTCCGCAGGGAGGTCTTTTCCTTTTGCCTTGCCATTCCAACCCTGGTCGGGAGAGGAGGTTTCAAACACGAGGCGACCCCATCGGCTGAATATCTTTAACTCATAATTCAACAGTGCATCCCCACAATCGTTGTAGGGTAAAAACGTATCGTTGACGCCGTCATCGTTTGGCGAAAAGACATTGGGTACAAACCATTTGCAGGCTTCTACCCCGGTGACTGTTGCGGTGTGAGTAAAACTTGAGAACAACACCACGGCTACGACCATAGCGCACAGTAAAGGGGAAAACTTATTCATGGGTTTACAATTTTGTCGTGTTGAATACAGGGAGGCAAAAGTAAGTGCCGGAATGCATGATATTAATTTTATTTCAATGTATTTAGAAAGCGGTAACATAACACTATCCGGACATGCCGAATGAAAAAGGAAAGGTTTTTTAATTACAGCAGCGATAAAATGATGCCTTTACAATTCAATTTCATAATTTTCGACTTTCATTTTCACCAAAAATTTTTCCTATGAAACTTTTTAACCTCTTTTTAATGAGCGGCATTGTATTGCTGCTCTCCCAGTCGGCTGTTGCCGTTGCACCTTACCGCCATGCAGCACCTTCTGAAACGGCTGTCAGTACTGCTCCTCCTGCTCAGAAAGAAATGACGCGCAAGGAAAAACGAGAAATGCGCAAAGCAGTGAAAGAGCAAATCCGGGATGCCGTAAAAAATGCAAAAAAACAAGGTGCAAGCGACGACCTGTTGTTGCTCATTATTCTGGCAATCCTGCTGCCGCCGTTGGCCATGTTCATTTACGAAGACGGCGCAACCGGCCGTTTCTGGATTTCTTTATTGCTGACGCTCTTATTTTACCTGCCCGGTTTGATCTATACCCTGGTGGTTATTCTTGGAGATAAGTAAGCACTTTTGAGGGGTTGTGTAATCAGGTGCGGACTGCCTTTTTACACAACCCCAAAGTCATAAGCATGATTCAGGATTTTTTGAAATTCGCCAGCGAAAAAGCACTGTTTCAAAAAGGAGACCGGCTTTTGCTGGCCGTAAGCGGCGGGATTGACTCCGTCGTAATGGCTCACCTATTTTGGGAAGCCGGTTTTGACATTGGTTTAGCCCATTGTAACTTTCAACTTCGGGGTACGGCAGCTGACGAAGACGCCATTTTTGTAGAAAACCTCGCTGTTGAACTGGAAGCTCCTTTTTATTCTATCCGTTTCAATACGGCACAGTTTGCCGATGAGCAGGGCATTTCCATCCAAATGGCTGCCCGCCAGCTCCGTTACGAATGGCTGGAGGAAAAGAGGGAGGAAGGAAATTATACCGCCGTAGCTACGGCTCACCACCTCGACGATTCCATAGAAACCCTGCTGTACAATTTTTCAAAAGGTTGCGGCCTGCATGGCTTGCATGGCGTACCGGTGCGACAAGGCCGGATCATCAGGCCTATGTTGTATGCTTACAAAGCAACCATCCTTAATTTTGCAGAAAACAGGACCATTTCCTATCGCGAAGACCAGTCGAACTTTGAAGACAAATATGCCCGCAACCACATCCGCAACCAGGTCATCCCAGCCATAAGGCACATCAATCCTTCTTTTTCGGAGACGGCAACAGCTAACATTCAGCGCCTTCAGGAAGCCGGATTGTTGATGGATTGGGCTGTTACACGCCTGAAGGCCGAATTGACCGAAAACGGGCCTGATGGTTCCCTTCGCATCAACCTTGAGCGCCTTCGCCTGGAAAAAGCAGCACCAACCTTGTTGTATGAATGGCTCAAACCGTATGGATTTCATGCGGCTCCGCTGGCCCGCATCCTGCACGGAGGGGCGCGCACCGGTGCCATCCTTTATGCACATGGATATCGGCTTTTGCTGAACCGGGGTATGCTGCTGCTGGAGCCTCTGCCGGATTCTGTCAATGAGCGCAGCTTTGAAATTTTACCTGATGTTGAAGAAGTTGCAGTACCTGATGGCCGCTTTGAATTCAAAACGGTTGCCCCACCGGATGTGTTTGATACTGCCCCCACTACTGCTTACCTCAGCCTTGGACCGGCCGATTATCCGTTGCGCCTGCGCCATTGGCAACCAGGAGATGCTTTTCAGCCCCTGGGCATGCAGGGCAGGCGGCAAAAAATTCAGGATTTGTTCAGTAACCTGAAATTATCCCGATTCGAAAAATCCAGGATATGGCTACTGGAGACTATTGACGGCCATATTTGCTGGATTGCCGGCCTGCGAATTGATGAACGCTTCAAGATTCGACCGGAAACAGCCTTCTGTGTCCGGATAGACTGGATAAAAGGCGAGTGACCTTTGGCGTAACAACAATTTTTCTTCCCGGTTATCTCTTTCATTAACAGGTGATTAAAAATCTTTTTTTGACAAAAGGAAATCTAACCTTCCCGTTATTGTAATATGTTTCGGTAAAATTTTATTTTTCAGGCCGCATATTATGAATACAATCGTTATGCGAATAAGTAGAAAGCCCAAATATGCCACTGAGAACGGATTTAGCTTGAATAGCATATCTTTTCACTAAAATATCACTAGTATGAAGCAACTCCTCACAAAGGCCGGCGCCCTGCTGGCTTTTTGCCTGCTGTTATCTGCAACAGCAATGGCCCAGTTCAAAACCACAGGATCAGTCAAGGATGCTAAAGGTGAGGCGCTGATCGGCGCATCAATTATCGTCAAAGGCACGGCCATTGGGACGGTAACAGACTTAGATGGCATGTTTGAATTGAACGTACCGGGTTCGTCCGGGGTCCTGGTTTTTTCTTACACCGGTTATAAAACTTTGGAAATGCCGGTTAGTGTGAGTTCCAATTCGGTGGATGCCACCCTCGAAGACGACATTGCCCGCTTGGAAGAAGTCATTGTCACTGGTCTGGCTTCCGGAGTTAAGCGCTCTAATTCGGGAAATGCAGTGACGTCCATTACCGGCGATGAGTTGGTGGGGAATACTTCGCCCCAATCCGTTGATAATGCATTGTTTGGCAAAATTCCGGGTGTTAATATTACCGCAAACAGTGGCGCTCCCGGAGGGGGGGTCAATGTACAAATGCGCGGTGTATCCACACTTGGAGCAGGTTCTTCCCAGCCTTTGTATATTGTAGACGGCGTTTATGTAGACAACTCCGTCATCCGGAATGGTCGCACGCAGGTCAGCGGTGCCAGTGCCGGTGCCAGTGCGGCTTCCCAGGATGACGCCGCTAACCGCATTGCCGACCTCAATCCGGACGATATTGAAAAAATTGAAGTCTTGAAAGGCCCTTCGGCTGCTGCCATTTATGGAACCCGGGCGAATGCGGGGGTAATTTTGATTACTACAAAAAAAGGTGCTTCCGGCAAAACCCGGGTCAGTTTGAGCCAGGATGTAGGGGTTGCTCAGGGGCAAAACTTTCAGGAATTTGACGTCTGGGATGCAGATAAAATCACCACTTTTTTTGGTACCGGCGCACGGGGCCAGGCTGAGTTGGCTGCTTTTAATGCTTCGGGCGGAAGAGTTACGGATTGGGAAGAATTTTTCTATGGCGAAAACGCCCTGCTTTCCAATACCCAGGTAAGTGTTAGCGGAGGCACCGAAAAAACGCAGTTTTATGTTTCGGGCGGACTTCAAACGGAAGAAGGGATCATTAAAAACACTGGTTTCGATCGCTATTCCCTCCGCGCCAATATCGATCACCGTTTGGGAGAGCGCATCAAAATTTCTTTTAACAACAGCTATTTCAGAACGGACAACGATCGTGGATTCACCGGCAACCAAAACAATACAGGGGGCTCCATTGGGTACACCATTGCGTACACGCCATCTTATGCGGACTTGTTGCCGGATGCAAATGGCAATTATCCGGACAATCCTTATTTTAACGACAACCCGGTAGCCGTTCGCGATCTTGGCGTCAACAACCAGGTGGTAGACCGCTTTATTTCAGCAGCTTCGGTTGAAGTAGACCTTTTCAGCAAAGCCAATTCTTACCTGAAATTTAAATTGAATGGTGGTGCTGATTATCTGAGCGGAAATTCCATCGTTTATTTTCCTGAAATCCTTCAGCACCAGCGGGCAGATGCTAACCCTGGCGATGTGATGTGGGGGCGTCAGGATAACCTGAATACCAATATCCAGGCTTTTCTGCAATTGAATGCCAATTTAGGTTCCATTAACTCAAATACCAATGTGGGCTGGGTGCGCTTGGATCAGGAAGCAGAGTTTTTGCTGACCCGTGGCCGTGGCTTGGCAGGGGGACAGCGAAACCTTCAGTGGGCAAAGGTTCAGTCTATTCAACAGCAACAAAATCAGGATGTTACTGACGTAGGCATTGTAGCTCAGGAAGACCTTAACTGGCAGGATAAAATCATTGTTTCAGCGGGGATTCGTTTTGATAAATCTACACTGAACGTAAAACAGGACAAATACTATGCTTTTCCCAAAGCATCCTTTGCGGCAAATATTCACAATTTTGACTTCTGGAACGGCAACCTGATTAACCAGTTTAAAGTACGGGCTGCTTATGGAGAAACGGGTGGATTGCCTTTGTTTGGCAATACATTTGAATCCCTTACTTCGCAACTGGTTGGTGGCCAGTTGGGAGGACAAGTTAGCACACGCGGCGTTGACCCGAACCTGGTTCCGGAAACTGCTTCTGAATTGGAATTTGGGCTTGATGCCGGGTTGTTTAACAGCCGAATTTCGCTGGAAGCAACCTACTACATCAAAAAAGTTAACGATTTGATTCTTGACCTGCAACCTGCTGAATCTACAGGGATTACGGCTATTGCAACCAACGCAGCCGATCTGGAAAACAAAGGTATCGAATTGTCTCTGGGGTTGAACCCGGTACGCACAACGAACCTGAACTGGTACTCACGCATCATGTGGTGGAAAAACGAATCGGTGATTACCCGTTTGGACATTCCCCGCTTTACAACGGGTGGTTTCGGACCTTCCTTAGGCACTTACCTGATTTCTAATGGCTTTTCGCCAACGACCATCATTGGTAACCCAACCATTCCGGAAAGCCCGGAAACAACGGGCCGTACCGTTTATGGCGATCGCCAGCCTAAGTTCCAGCTGTCTTTCTTCAACCAGCTGACCATCATGAAGAACTTAGATTTTACCTTCCTCTTCCACTACCAGAATGGCGGCAGCGCCATCAACCTCTCTGCTTTGTTGTGGGATGACGGGGGCACAACGAATAACTGGAATGGCGACGACGATAACGATGGTACACCTAATGGTCTTGATCGCCTCTTAGCCTGGGCTGCAGAAGGCAATACCGGAGTATACGTTCAGCCTGCTGACTACCTGAAACTGCGCGAAATTGGTCTTTATTACACCTTCCCGAAAGGCGTTGGCAAGTTCATCGAACGCGCTAAAATCGGCGTTTCGGCCAACAATATTCTGTTGTGGACCAAGTATTTAGGTTACGATCCGGAAGCATCCAATTTCGGTACGCAAGCCGTTACCGGCAATATTGATGTAACACCGTACCCAAGCTCACGCAGGCTTTTCTTCCATCTTAAACTTGATTTCTAATTAAAACAAGGAATGACTATGAATCGGATGATCAATAAATGGTGTCTCATCTTGCTGGTGGCAACGTTGGCCTCAGTTACGGCTTGTGAAGTTGAGGAAATCGTTGACCCCAACAACCCGTCGCTGGCAGGTGTACTCAACGATGCCTCCAAAGCAGAAATGCAAACCCTGGTGTATGGCCTCGAAGCCCGTCACCGTGGTTATTTGGCCAATGCCGTTCAAATGTTTGGCGCTTTTGGCCGGGAAGTATGGCCTTACTTTGCTTCTGACCCCCGGTTTATCCCGGATTGGCTGGGCATAGGCCGGACAGAAACGTACACTGACTTCTTTACGTCGGAAGGAACCTACCTGAATCCTTACGTAGCAGTAAAACAAGCAAATGTGCTAATCCAGTCGGCAGATAACAGTACGGCTCTCAGCACCGCTGAAAAGGCTGGCTATAAAGGATTTGCCAAGACGATAAAAGGATTCCAGCTATTATGGCCCCTGATGCAGCAGTATCAGAACGGCATTCGTATAGATGTGGCCGATCCTTTGAATCCAGGCCCAAGACTTGGATACACCGAATCACTGGCTGCCATTTCGGATATCCTTGCGGATGGCTTGAAAGACCTGAACGATGCAGGCAGCAGCTTCTCTTTTGTGTTGACGGATGGTTTTGCCGGGTTTGATACGCCTGATGGCATGAAAAAAGTGAATAGAGCCATCGCAGCCCGGGTTGCGCTTTACGCCGGCAATAACCAGGGGGCGCTGGATGCTTTGGCAGCATCTTTCATGGATTTGGTGGTTGACGCCAATTCTTCGGAAAAAATGAACGTAGGCCCGGCTCACGTTTACGGGGAAGCGCCGGATGTCAACAATCCGCTGTATTATCCTTACGATCGCCCAACCTCCACCATCCTGATTGCACACCCGGCACTCATCGAAGATGCGCTGCCCGGAGACGCCCGTGTAGCCAACAAGTTCATTAAACGGGTAGCTAATCCGGTGACCAGCAATGCACTAAAAGATGTAAACGGAAACCTTTTGGTTGGAGAATATCAGGACAACCGCTGGGCAACGAATACAGACCCCGTACCGTTTATCCGCAACGAAGAATTGATCCTGATCTATGCGGAAGCAAAAGCGCGGAGTGGTCAACCTACCGATGCGGTAGAAGCCATTAACACGGTGCGCAACACCTGGGGCCTGGCCAACTATGGTGGTGCTCAGACAGAAGATGCTCTGATTGATGAAATCCTCTTCCAGCGCCGCTATTCGCTTTGGGCAGAAGGCGGCCACCGCTGGATAGACCTGCGCCGGACCAACCGACTGAACAATACTTACATTGACCTCCGTGACCTCGGAAATATTTACACACAGGTCGCACGCCGTTCCAGCGAAATTAACTGGGATGAGGGGTAGTTTACCTGAGGTTCATTGATATCGTTTGCATAATTTTCATGAGTCACCTCAAATTATTTGGGGTGGCTCATGTCATTTCAGGGATTTTGAATCAAATTTTTCATCATGAAATACTTCTTTCTATTGACAATTTGTTTCGCGCTGACAGCCTGTGCTGAAACACAACCTTCTGCGGGTAGTACTGAAGAAGAAACCTGCTCTTACCTTGATTTCAAAACGCCGGGCAACTTTCAGGCTGCGGGTATACAAAGGATAACCATTGATGGCAAATATAAGGTTTGGACGAAGCGATTCGGCAACTCACCGATTAAAGTGTTGTTGCTGCATGGCGGACCGGCCATGACCCATGAGTACATGGAGTGCTTTGAAAGTTTTTTTCCGCAGGCAGGCATTGAATTTTATGAATACGACCAACTGGGATCCTATTATTCTGACCAACCCAAAGACAGTAGCTTGTGGACGACTGCCCGGTTTGTCGAAGAAGTAGAGCAGGTACGTAAAGCTCTGGGGTTGAATAAGGATAATTTTTACCTCCTGGGCAATTCCTGGGGGGGGATTCTGGCCATGGAATACGCTTTGAAATATCAGGAAAATCTCAAGGGTTTAGTCGTAGCAAACATGACTGCCAGCATTCCTAAATATGCAGCATACAACAATGTGCTGCGCAGCCAGATGCGGCCTTCTTTGATAGATTCATTGTCAAAATTTGAAGAGGCCGGCGATTTTTTCAATCCCGTGTACACTGATCTCGTAGTCAGGGAATATTATACCAAACACATCTGCCGCCTTCCGGAATGGCCGGAGCCGGTAGACCGCAGCTTCAAACATGTGAATCAGGAGGTGTATGTCATGATGCAGGGGCCCAGCGAGTTTAAAGTTGGTGGCCGCCTGCTGAACTGGGATCGTTGGAATGACATCAAAAACATCAAAATTCCGGCCCTTATGGTAGGTGCCAAATACGATACCATGAACCCTGCGGAAATGGAGGAAATGAGCAAAATGGCCCCGAAAGGCCGATACCTTTATTGCCCCAATGGCAGCCATCTGGCCATGTGGGACGATCAGGAGGTGTTTATGGAAGGAGTCATTCAGTTTTTGAAAGACGTTGATGCAGAGAAGTTTAAATAAAAGGCAAATTGTCAGGTTGGCAAAGGGCAAACCTCATGCTGTAAATTGCCTGTATGCTCTTTGTCAACTTGCCTTTTTCTCTATCACACATCCTTCATTGACAGCGCAATACGTTTTCTGGCAACGTCAATTTCCATGACTTTTACCGTAACCTCCTGCTGAAGCGTCACTACTTCGGCAGGGTCTTTTATAAATCGGTTGGCCATCTGTGAAACGTGCACCAGGCCGCTTTCTTTGACCCCAATATCGACAAAAGCGCCAAATTTGGTAACATTTGTGATGATACCCGGCAAAACCATACCAACATAGAGGTCATCCATGGTTTTGACATTTTCGGCGAACGAAAAAGACCGGGCTTCACCGCGAGGGTCCAGGCCGGGTTTTTCCATTTCGCGCAGGATGTCATTGAGGGTAGGTAATCCTATTGAGGCTGAGACATACTGCCTCAGATCAATTTGTTTGCGTAGATTCCCGTCCCGAATAAGATCGGTTACCGAACACTTGAGGTCTTTGGCCATTTGTGCAACAACAGGATAGCTTTCGGGGTGTACAGCGGTATTGTCTAATGGGTTTTTGGCTTCGCGAATGCGCAAAAAACCAGCACACTGCTCGAACGCTTTATCGCCAAGCCGCCCTACTTTTTTTAGCTCCTGACGCGAAGTAAAGGCTCCGTTTTCTTTGCGGTACTGCACAATATTATGAGCCAGCGACGGACCAAGCCCGGAAACATAAGTAAGCAGGTGTTTACTGGCCGTGTTCAGATTGATTCCCACGGCATTTACACAACTTTCAACGACCTGATCCAGCATTTCTTTGAGCATGGTTTGGTTCACATCGTGTTGATATTGGCCAACACCAATTGATTTTGGATCAATTTTAACCAATTCCGCCAAGGGGTCCGACAAGCGCCTGCCGATGGAAATTGCTCCCCGAACAGTAAGGTCCTCAT
>JABWAJ010000743.1 GCA_013361075.1 Saprospiraceae bacterium
CTAAGTTTACGGCTTCTTTTTCCTTTTTGGTCAGGGATGTTTTACCATTCTGGAATTGCAGGTAATTGCCCAGGGCCGAATCTGAATAAGCCATCGTGGCGTATAAATTGGGCACGAAACCAAGAGCGCCTTGCAGTGTGTCAAAAATAACCTGATTGTCTGCATTAACTTCAGCCCTGGTTGGAACAGTGAATTTTGTCATTTTTTTTGAATTAAATGTGAATGTCTGATTGACTGTGCAAAAGTGCCGTGTTTGCTCCCGTTAAAAAATGGAGGATTTCCGCAAGGCAATGGACAATTTTCCCTCGCACCCGAAGGACCAGGGGACTAATGCCTGCTACGATAAAAAATCCCTACTTTTGCAGCAATTCAAACCTAACCACTCATGATCACTTTCCGCATTGCCGATGCATCCGATTCAGCAGCCGTTTCCATCCTGCTGGCCGCGCTTTTTGAAGAAGTGGAAGGCAGTCCGGATGCCGAAGAAATTAATGAGATTTTTGCAGAAATGGAAGACGACGACAGCCATTCTACCCTGCTGGCTTTGGACGATGATGGCGATATCGTGGGCATTGTGACCCTTGTAGAATGCCTCTCCATTTCCGCAGGCGGTAAATACGGAGTGATCAATGAACTCTATGTGGTGCCCGAATACCGATCGGAAGGCGTAGGGAAAATGCTGGTAGATGAGGTCAAACAACTGGCAGAAAACTTAGGCTGGAAGCGCATCGAACTGACTACGCCCGGGGATGAGTTTTCCAAAACAATCCGGTTTTATGAACGGGAAGGTTTTTACCGGATCGGGCCGAGGTATTGTTACAGGACGTGATCGGAAATCCTATTGAACAATTCCCTTTAAAGTCTTCCACACAGCTTTTCGTACAAGCAACTCGGATTGATCTTTTGTTGACGGCAATCAACAGCTTCTGTGATTGATATCAACCAACAGAAAACAAAACCGCTCCATCTTTACAGAGGATTTTCTTTTTATGCGCCGTCCCTTTGAAGCGCTGTGTTCCCACCCGAATCTTCTGGAATCCGATAAATCTGGACGCAGATGAAACAACCGCTGCTGATTAAATACGTGCTGCCATTTACCGCCTGGTATGCCCTGATGATATTGGTTACCATCCTTCTTGATTATGTGCTTCACTATTTTCACTTATCCTCAATTGGGCTTTATTTTGGCTATATCGGGACATTTTTGATTCTCATTTCCTTTCTTTATTCGCTGCGCAAACGCAGAATTATTACCACGGGTTCTCCAAAAAAATACCTGATGCTGCATGAATATCTGGCCTGGGCAGGGTCTGTAATGTTGCTGGTCCATGCCGGTATTCATTTCAATGCAGCCCTTCCCTGGCTTGCAATTTTCATGCTGCTGATCAACGTCGCAAGCGGATTGGTGGGTAAATTTCTTTTGAAAAAATCAGGGGAATCTTTGAGTTTAAAAGAAAAGGAATTGCTGGGTTCGGGGATGGGTAAAGAGGAAGCCGCTAAGGAATTGTTTTTTGATGCAGTTACGGTATCGCTCATGAACAAGTGGAGGTCCATTCATCTTCCGATTGCCTTGATGTTTGGCATATTGTCTATGCTGCACATCATCACCATAACCCTGTTTGGAAAATGATGAAGTT
>JABWAJ010000169.1 GCA_013361075.1 Saprospiraceae bacterium
GCAGGTCGGTTTTGATCTTGTTGATCAGTTCCTCCGAGTGGGGAGGCAGGGTGAAAATATTTCCTAGCCATTGTTTGTAGGCAAGGGCATATACCAGGGTGGAAAGGCGCTCGAAGTTGTTCTCCTTGATCCGGTCCCTTTCAATCAGCCCGTACATCCCCGTCAGCATATCGATGGCGCTGTAGGTGTCGAAATATATTTGTTTTTCGATACCCTGTTTTTTTTGCAGCTCTTTTTGAAGCCGGATATCGTTGATAAGGCGCTGGTAGTCTTCAGTTTTTGACCCGATGTCTAAAATGGTATGGTGCCGGTTATGTGCCATGATTCGGCCTTTTTGCTACAGTTCAAATCTTTTTTTCAATATCCTCCAAGCCCTGGCGCTGGTGTTTTTTGTCGGTCAGTGCGTTTTTCAGTTTTTCGTAGCGCTTGTTGATGTCTTCAAGCCCCGGATGGTCCATGACTTCCTCGAAGAGCGATTTAAACCATTCTTGTTCGAATGAATCGCGGCGGTTCATAAATACCCGATAATCCTCATCATTTCCCTCTGTCAGCCACTTGAAGATGGCTTGCCGGAGATAGGTGGCGAAAAAATGGCGCACAGGGTCGAAGGATTCACCATCCAACACCTTTTTGGTCAGTTTGTCATCCAGATGGTTCAGAAAAGCGATCGCTTTGATGGGATTCTCCAGCCTGTACGAATAAAGTCCAAGCGGGGCCAGATGTGGCTTATTCTCCAGGTCAATGCGTTTTTCCAGCACTGGAAACCCCAGGCGCTCCTTAATCTTGGCTTTAAGCAGGTTGATCTTGAGTTCCTCTACTTCGGAAAGCCCGTTTTTTGAAAGAAGGGAATCCAGGAATTCCAGCCTCAGGCCCGCTTGTCTATGGTCGACAAGGGCCATGATCGCGTTCGTAACCGCTTGGTGCATGTCGTTTTGGGATTCCCCCTGAGGGGCTTTTGGTCGCAAATCCCAATGGAAGGCAAAAATCTTTTCCAGCAACCGGCTATGCTCCTCAAACCAGGTGGTGGATTGAGCGGTAAGCGCACAAAGGCCAAGCTTTGCGGTATCGTAGGCGAGTTTTCTCCAGGGCTCTAATCCAAGGTGCAGCCAATGAGCCAAATGTCCGGAACCTTCCTGAAGGATATCTTCCAGCAGGCACTCCAGTTGGGACTCGGGCAATAGTCCTTGTTCCAGAATAGCGGTAAGGGGTTTGTCGAGGTGTTTATTCAAGGTCTCCATATAAGGAGCAGACATTTTAGGTGACATATGTTTGGGAGTTTGCGGTAGTTTCGTGTATAATTTTTAAAGATAATAAAAAAAATGCTATATTGCATTCTTTGTGGTAAGCAATACTAAGGGTTTCCAAAAGCCGGTGAACCATTCATCCATGTAAGGCGAAATTTAGAAGCTTTTTGCGAAATTGAATTTCGCCCTCGTAAAACATTGATAATCAATACATACGTAAACGCCTTCGATCATGTCAGCAAGTGCAGGTTCCCTACCCCTGCTCGTTAGCCGGTTTCTCGAAGCCCATCGCTCGTCTGATATTCCAGCCTTCAGCCTGGAAAATGCCCTGATTGTACGCCTGGACTGTGGAGGGGACCTACCCCTGCTGCATTCATTTCATGTTACAAATAACTCAGCAGGCCCGGCGGCGCCGCCGATTCCCCTGGACCATTCTCCTTTTAAAGATTTGTTTGACGCCGGATTAGACGCAGTTCTTCCGGCTGAAAGCCTCTATCCGCTTTTGCCTTCAGGCTGGAATGAGGCTCATGACATTCAAATCATCCCCCTGGCATTGCTTTGCAGCCCTGTAGGCTTTCTGTTAGCCCCGTTGCCCGACGGGGAAGTACATGCGCAACGATTCCAGGGCTTTATTCACTTGTTATACGGTTTCGTCAGAGACTGCCTTACCGAAGACTTGCTGCAGGTTTTCAACCGGGCTAGCGCCCACCAATACGCCTCCGAGACTGAACTGTTGTGCAGCCTTGCTAAAACAGCGGCTCAGTGGCTTGCGCCCTCGCGTTACCGCATCACCAATGGCGATGGAAGCCTGGTTGAAGAAAAGGTGTTTTTCCCAAAAAAAGCCAGCCAGGATGCCGACCAGTTCGAATTCCCGGTAATCGGGGATGCCGGCCAATACAAGGTGGTTTTTCATCTACCCGGACTCCTGATCAAAGGGGGGGAGTCGCCCGGCCCGCTGCACCAGACCCGGCCATACCAGCTTCGCAAATTCAAATGTAGTATCTCAATACCCCGGTTGTTCAGCCGCATCCTGGAAGATTGGGCATATCCTGTTTCGCTCCCTCAGTCTATTCTCCGCCAAATGGAGGATATCCACAGGAAAACCGGCGAACTGATCCGGGCTGCCGGTAAACCTCTCCCTGCTACCCGGCAGGCGCCGGCTCCGGAAGACCCCCCGTTTTGCTTCTACAGAAAGGGAGCGAATACCTGGGTGATCCGCTTTGATGGAGAAAATGCCTTGCCGGATACCGAATCACGTCCTTACAAAGGTTTTGAGGTACTCCGGTTTTTGCTCGGAAGACCCGAAGAGTATTTTGATACGATTTTTTTGGACAAGCACCTGAATAAAATCGGCGGCAATTATGACAAGGAGGGGGCAGATCCAAGTGGATACGATCCGGAATGGATAAAGAAGAAAGAACAGGATCTGCTGGAAATATGGTTGGAATACAAGAGGTTTGAACCTGAACTGAAAAAAAGACCAAAGGAAGAGCAATTGTTCTATTGGCAGCAAAGGTTGAATATGGCAAAGCAGCTGATAAGTTGCAGCAGGAGAAACCTTTATTACTCCGACCTGAAAAAGTGCAGCAGGAATGCCGAAAAACTAAGCGTCTATAACGATGATAACTTCCAAAATCCGGATGATGGATCTTTAATGCCCTCCTTGCCTCCTGATTATAACCCGAAAGTCCGCCTTGACTCTATTCGCCATTCCATAAATAACGCCCTGAAGGTTCTGGGTAAAGATAGCCGTATTTACCAATATTTAGATGCTACCATTGTCAGGACCAAAAAAGGGAGCTACGAGCACTTTTCCTACGAACCACTCCTAGCCTCGCCAGGGAGCCCCGAACCAATCTACTGGGTAACCTCTCCTCCTGACGAGGAAGAGTAAAAACTGCGAAATCCCGATTTCGCAATCATCAGCGAAATTTCGCCTTATATGGATGAATGGTTAAACATTTATCTATGAAAGGCCTCATCAACTCCATCACCAATCTCGCCGGCGCAGGTTTCCTTCTCTTCCTCTTCGCCGTTTGGCAGACAGAACCAGCGCCTTCCACCGATTCCGTCACTGACACCGGTAATACCGAACTGCCTCCTCCCCCTACAGTGCTCTCGCCTCGTCTTCCTCCCCAGCCTGAAAACTGGCTCGAAAAGTTGAAATCCAGACTTTCATCGCCTTGCGATGGCCAAAGCAGGGAAATCTACCGCTCCTGCAACCACCTTGAGATGCGCCAACGCGTCTTTGACGTCATTCACCCCGCAAACAACGGGTCCTTTAACCTCGGCGTGGTTTGCGATGTTTACGACTATCTCCATGAAAAATGGCAATACCGACCCGACCCCCTCCGGGAAGAATTGTTCGCCCTCGCTACCGACTCCTGGGATATGTGTGCGGGCGATTGCGACGACTTCGCCATCGCCATGGCAGCGGCTCTTCAGTCTGTGGGTGGATATCCCAGGATCGTGCTGGCCGGATTTGAAGGAGGCGATGGCCACGCCTACTGCGAGATCAACCTGGGCGCCATGCCCTCTGAGGTTATGGAAGACTACCTGCACAGCCGTTACGAGATACGCCCCGGAAAAGCATTGTACTTCCGCTACGACCTGCTCGGAAACCTCTACCTCAACCTCGACTGGGGAGAGCCTCACCCTGGCGCCGGATACGCCGATAGCTATTTCGAAGTAGCCCTTTATCCCGTGGGCAAACGCTGCGAGGAATTATTGTAAGACCATAAAACTGAACGCCATGAGAAACACTTTCCTGCTCCTGATCTCTTTCCTCCTGGCTTCTTGCCAGCCCGATGATCCCGGCCCTGCCGCGCCGCAAGCCCCCCCCTTACTGGTTCTGCTGATCAATGACGTATCAGGGTCGGCGGCACACCTCTCTCTGCCGCCCGAAGAAGTGACGATGATGATCCTTACCGACAGCCTGCGCGAATCGATACAGTTGGCAGGTATCGTCATCAACAGCGAGAGCGGCCGCCAAACCCCGTACTTCGGCAAAACCATCCGGCCCGGCCTCGGCATGTTAACCGGGCGCGAAACAATCTATGAAAGAGCCGCCATCGAAAAACATAACGACAAGATGCGCCAGCAATTAGCATCAGCCGCACAGATGGAAACCGATTCGCTCCTGTCTCACCTCAACATGCCCCGCGCTGATTCATTGACCGATCTGAACGGCGCCTTGCGCCATGCGCAGAAACTCTGCGCTCAACCGGGCTTCAGCCGGCATGAAATCTGGATGATCCTCGTTTCCGACCTTCTCCATGATCTGCCTGCCAGCCCCCGCCAACAAAGTTTTGCCTTCCCGCCAAACGTAACAATCTACCTCATCGGCCGGAACGATGAGGTGCGTATCGAAACCATCTTTCCCGAAAACGAAGTCGTTGAGTTGACTGCTTTCAGAGCTGAATTTTTTCATCCATAAAACAATCCTGCCATGCAAACCGCAAATCTTCTTCGCGAAATCAACTACTACTGGCTGCTCGCAGATGGAGCTGCACTGAGAAGCCTTTATTTCAACAACCGTCTGCCTGGCCTTGACCGGCTTACCCAGCGGCATGAGGTCAAATACGAGCGGGTACTTTCCCGCCCCGCGCTGACCAACCTTCCCCTTTTGCTCATGGCGGCTGCGCATCTGGCCGTTGGTCTGCTGGAGGGCTTACTGGTGGCCCCGCTGTTCAAAATCCTCGTGTCGGGCATGATCCCGCCAGGTTGGCCGCTCACCTTGGCCAGTTACCTGCCCATCCTGATCTTTTGGGGCTTCAGCCTGACCATCGGACATTGCCTTAGCCACGTGAATTTCCATGATCACGATCTGGAACCGCGCCGCAAATCTTATAATGCCGGCAACCTGATCGCAGGCGCCATGCTGAGCGTCGGTTATTTGTACTTTCTTTTCGAGCTAATGCGCGCCGGCAAACACATGGCCGGCGATCACGCACCACAAATATGGGTTATCTTCCTGCTGGGTATGACGGAAGCGATCCTCAGCTTTTTCGCAGTCAAAGGGTGGGAAGTGGCCTATGTTTATCTCGCCCGCGCCATCTATGCCTGGAAAAAGAGGAGCTTTCAGTGCCGGGCTGAACTGCAAAGCCATATCTGCCAACGCAATTATCGCTACTACCGGCAGCGGCTGCGCCAGTTCAATTCCAACAACCCCGACCCTCTGATCGAACGCACGAACGAACGAATTGCGGTTGTACTCGGGGAACTGGTAATCCAGCCCCCCGAGCACTTCGCTCAACAAAATGGGGCGCAGCAAAAGCAGACTGCTTATTAACCTCACTCCTTCACCACCTTCCTTATCGCCACCGCCCGGTCCGTGTGCAGCACAATCAGGTACACGCCGGGCGGCTGGGCGCTCATGTCGATCCGCAGGTCGTATGCCCCGGATATTGCGCCGGGCCAGGATTGTACCATACTTCCTCTGGCATCAAACAAACTGAGGCTAATCCATGCCGGCTCCGCCAAGCGCATGCGGGCCATGGCGTAGCCGCCCGCCGGATTGGGGAAGACGGCGAATTCCCGCAGCCCCTCCGGCTCTGTCACGCCGTTGATGTTCTAAATAGTCAGGTTGATACTCTGCAGGCATTCGTTGGCGTCGAAAGTGTTGACGGCGTAGTCGCCGGCCGGCAACCTGCTGACGGTCGGGGTGTCGGTGAAGGCCGCGCCTTCGTTCGTGAAGGGTGGCGAGCCCCCGGTGGGCATCTGGGTAAAGGATCTGTTGCCTTCGGCGTGAAGAGGATCTCGCTGATGAAGCATTTGTCGTAGATCTCTACGTTCAGCAGGGGCTTAGTGAGAACCGCCATGCCGCTGGCATCCAAGGCGCCGGTGTTGTAAAGTTCGATCCAGTCTTATTTTCGGAAAGTTTCGGCTGAGCTTACGTGGAAAGGCTATTAAGCATGAAAGAGCTGACATCATCACATCTATTCGGGGAAAAACTGCCAAACCTCTGTCAGCGCCAGGTTTCCTTTACCAAGGCCGATGAAAATTCCGCTAAAATTGGCGATCATAAATCCTGTGTGGTGATCGGCATCAAATGGGGCATCTGTTATTTCCGTCCAGAGAAAGGCGCTTGTATCGTAAACCCACAAACAGACTCCCTCAATTGTGTCCACCAGGATATAGATTTTCTCAAGGTATTCAACTGCCCATGAAGTTTCGTAATAATCGAAAGGAAGGGTTTCCGAGGTAGGCTGCCAGGAATTGGAAGAAGGTGTAAAAGTCCATAAATCGGCATTTGACAAGCCGAGATATTCGGATCCAACGAACCCATTTCCATTTATTCCAAAGGTAACAGGACTATCGCGAGGCCCATTTGGGAAAAGGGCAAGGCTATCCCAGGAGTCTAATGACGGGTTGTATTTCCAAAGATCATTGAGTTTTCCGCTTGATCCGTTGAATGTATTGGAACCGAATCCGTAGAAAAAAATACTATCTGCATAGAAGCCAGAAGATTGGAGCCTGCTGTTTCCTGGAAAGTCGTTTTTCCGCTCCCAGGCATTCTGACCAAAATGGTATTCGACAAGGATGTTGGACTCGGTTGCCATGAAATACCCTTTGTTACCCATGTTAAATGCGAAATTATACCCGATCCCCTGGGAAGAGAAGTAAGGAACATCCGGCCGCTGGGCCCATTCTTCCGTGCATGGGTTGAACTCCCAAAAATCAATATGCTGGCTACTTACAGATCCGGTATCTACTCCTCCTCCCAGATAAATATTAGTACCTGGCGTAATGGGTAGAATACTGTAAATGTTGCCGAACTTTTGCCGTACATTTCCTGGAAACGGGGGCTTCGCATTCCAAATTTTCCGGGTTTTCTCCTTATTGACGTTCCCATAAATCACCGTATCCTGGACCGAGAAGAATGACCTGACGTAATATTCAGTTTCCGGCAACAGGCCTTTGATGGATAACCATTTCCAGTTTGTGCCTCCCTGAGGGAAGTATTGCAAGGCCTCAGTGCCGAATACAACAGAATCAGTGATGGTTGGCTGAGGATTGCTTGCCGACCAGCAGATGCCGTAGGTATAATCTTCATCTACTAAAGTAGGGTTGATCGTTAAATAGATCTGAGGAGCCAGCGAGGTGCTGGTTGTAATACTTACCGCACCACAGGATGGGGAGCCCGCTGTGAAAATATCCAGATTTTCCAGATCGATAGCATAGTCTCGTCTCTCCAGATCCCATGGTTCACAACTGGCGAGGAGAAGGATGGCGATGATGGGTAGCAGGAGGTCTCGCATGGTCAAAAATTCAGTTGGATGCCGGCGGAAAGGCCACGGGAGTAAATAGTCAGGCAGGTCAATTCGCGGAGCTGTTTTTGCAGGCTGCTTCTTTTGATCTCGAAATATGGCCCGGAAAGGGCCAGGGCGGAGAGGCCGATGCCAGACCAGAAGGTAATCAATTTCGCATGATGATTGCGGTTGGCTTTTTGGTAGAGCGGCTCGCCTTCCAGTTGGGAAGGCTCGGCCAGGTATTGGCTGTAGTATTTGTCTTCAAGCCCCTGGAAAATCCATGCGCCTCCCAGCAGGCTGATGCCTAAACCTCCCGAGCTGAGGTACCATTTGCGCATGTCCTTTTGTGTCGCGATTTTTTGGAATAAACCGGCCTTTAATTTCGAGCATTGGTCGAGGCCTGCAACAGAGGGGCCTTGAGGGGGCACAGCGGCTAGCGGATTGTCCGGGCAACCCTTGAGCGGACCCGCCTGGTCCGGGCATTGGTCGATTTCGTCTTTGAACAGATCGCCGTCGCGATCGGAGAATTGGTAGACGCCGGCTATCCGCCAGTTGCCGGAAGTGTTTTCCTTAAAGATAAATTTCAGGGTCTGAAACGGAACGCCATTTCGCAACTCTCTGACGACCATGCCAGGATTGGAGGAGGCTGCCTCTCCTTTGGGCAGGCCAAGGATTTCGAAAAAGAACTCCGTTCCACGGTGGTCGGCCCGCATCATGGTGAGGAATTGGGTGATGGAGTAATTGCCTCCCCGGTCCGGATGAAATATTTTGGATTCGGAAGGGGTTAAAAAAAGCTCTCTGAAGAAGTCGCCCCTTGATTCTATCATATCGTTGTCGGCATCCGGGCTGCAATAATCTTCGAGGAAGCCGTAGAACTGGAGGAGCAGATACTGATGTTTGTTATTTTGGGAAAAAGAGAGGCAGGCAGCCAGGCAAACCAGCGCTGCTGTGAATACGCCCTTCATAAGTTCAGCTTTTGACTCGATCGGTTTGTATCACGATGATTTTCGAGATTATGATATCGTACTTGTCGTTTTTATCCGGAATCACGCCGCTGTTCTTGTACACCGTCATATAGACTTTTTTGATGGTGATGTCGGAATACTCTTTTCCGTTGGGGCCGAATTTGACGGCCCGGAACTCCTGTTTGTATTGGCCTTCCACTCCATACCTTTCTCCGCCCTTGTATTCCACTGTCGGCGAAGCCGAAGGATGGAATTTGATACTGATCCGGTCGTAGTCGAGTCCCATGAGGTGAATGAAGTATTCCTCGGCATTATGGTAGGTCCGGGTGCGTCCGGTCGATACGTTCGACACTTCGATGACGCAGGGCTTGGTGAAATACTCTCCGGCGCTTCTCACCGCATCCATTTTGGAAGACCGGTCGTTGGTCTCCGGTTTTTCCCCGATGATCTTGATGAAATTCTGGAGTTGCTGGAGCCGTAGTTCAGCAACTTTCGCCACTTTTTCGTCGGATAGTGAGCGCGGTATGACGTCCACCTGTGCCGAGGCCAAGGCTGAATAGGCGCAAAAGAGGAAGATGAGTAAAGGTTTTACGTTCATTCTTGCCGGATTATCAGTGATTTAATTTTTTCGTCTTCCCATTCTGCCCCGGCAATTTGGAACTTCCAGGGCCGGGAATCTCCGTTTGTCCTGATACCGGAGATGGAGAGCAGGAAAGTTTTGGCGCTTCCCTGGTTGATCAGGGAGTTGCCGGTATTCAGCAAAACACTGGCTTCAGGAGTAAAGAACTGAAGAGAGGCATCGATAAGTTCCGGATCGCGCCGGAAAGTTATTTCCTCCAGGTTTTTTTCGAGTTGCGATAAGGTGGTGGCGTGGTTGCCGGTTTCAGGAGGCCCCTGAGCCCAGATGGCCAGGACGCAAGTCAAGTAAAGGACAATCGTAGCAGCTGCGACAGCGATATATTGCAGTGGCCGGTTTTTCTTGGCAAATGACCTGACGATGTATACCAGTAGCAGGAAAACGCCCAGATGGCCGATTGCGGCGTAGGCTTCGGCAGGCCAGTATTCCGGCAAAATAATGCCATTCTGGTTTTTGGTGAAAGAGATCAGGACCAAAAGCGCGCCAAAAGCGGCGAGGCTCTTGAAAAAATTGGACTGGAGGTCCTTCGTTACTTCTGCTTCGGACATGGGTTCTCCCTGGTTTTGCGTTGATTCCCTTTGGTTGCGTGCAGGTTGGTTTTGGGGGAGGCAAAATAGGGAT
>JABWAJ010000170.1 GCA_013361075.1 Saprospiraceae bacterium
CTCTGTAATGCTGAGGCTTTGTGAAAGGGCCAACCTCAATTGAGCGTCGGTCGCATCGGTTCCTTCAATATCAAGAAATAGGGGCGTATCTGTGAAATAAGGATTATTGGTATACTGTGGGTGGTAAGGCTTTGGATGCACCAGGTTATCCGGGTTGTAAAAAGCTTCCGGGCTATTAAAGATCTGATCCCAGAAATTTTTGCGACCCTTGCCGCTTCCGCGACCATAAGTTTTGAGGTCATACCACAGGCCAGTCACCGCATCCACCGGCTGCTGAAAGCGTTGGCTAAGCTGTAAGACACCAGCAAGGTCCCCTATATTTGCGTCAGTCCAGTGTCCGGGTTGGCTGGCTCCGATGGTTTTTAACGCCCAGTCTACATCTGCATAACTCCAACGCAGGGTTTGACTCAGGCGAATGACGGCATTGAGCGCCGCCCATGAGGTATTGGGCGCGTCAGCATAGGTGATGTTTCCGTCGTAGGTTTTGATCGCCAGGCCGCTGCTACTTTGCTCTATACTCAGGAAGAGTTTGGTGAGGCTTGAATTAGTGTATAATTTGGACAGTAAGATCGCATCGTTAGGGCTCGCCTGTGGATTCAGGTGAAGGCCAGATTGCGTGACCCAATAATTGGTGTTATTGGAACTCTGCAATGTTCCGTTGATCCCGCCGGGAACATAATTGTGGATGACCGTGCCGGTGCCTTCGTTGAGTGGCCAATTCCCAAGGAGTGTATTTGCAGTATTTTCCGGGGACTGGGTGTACATTCCCTGCGCAATCTGTTCAGGTGTCCTTACCGATGACCACACACGGATTTGTGCGAGATTGCCGGAAAAGTTACCACCCGTGGTGGTTTCGTTACCAATATTTACGAGGGTCTGAGAACTAGACAGTGCTTTGAGTGCTAAAACCATTGGTATACCGCTGGCCTGACCATTGATATACCACTGAACATTGTTGGTTCCACCATCCCAAGATACTGCAACATGGGTCCAGGCATTGGCCAAAGTAGGCCCAACTATAATATTAACCGCGGTGCCATCTCCCAAAAACAATTGCAGGTTATTCGAAGCAAGGCTCAATTCAAAACCTGTGGAAGGGTTGGTATGGCTGGTATTTGGTGAATTCCCAACAATCACACCATTAACACCCGATGAAGCACTTGGCTGCACCCATGCCTCAATGGTCAGGGCATAGAGGGTTTCTGAAGTGAGTGGCGCATTGGTTGTCACGTTGTTGTGGCTGCTAATATTGAGTACAGGCACCTGTTGTATCCAACCTGAAACCGATCCCAGACCCTGATACAACAAATCTTCCAAATCACTTATCTCCAAACCCGTCTGTTGCAAAAAGGTGCTCACCTCACCTAAATCACTAAGGCTACTCACCCCAAACGCGGTTTCCAAATCACTGAGTGAACCGCTCTTGAGCAAGTCGAAAGTTTCCGGGACCATACCCAACCGCTCCCGCGCGATGTCTGGCACAGGGCAATTCAATGCTGCATAAATCTGCGCCAATGTCAACCCAAAGTGCTGCGCATAAGCTCTGATTTCCTCCAAGGGCTTGTTGTAGGGCAATTGGAACGGGAAGGTTCGCGTAGCGGCATATTCCCAGGGATCAGCTCCATTCAGATATGGCTTTAGGGTTGAGGCCATGATACCGTTGGCGAGCTGAAGGTAGGGGAGTTCCTTTACCGTATTTTCGCAATTGAGCAGAATATTCCAGAGATCGGGGCGACGGGCCTGGAGTTGAAGAGCTGCGGGAATATTGTTTCCGGGCGCGTGGCTGATGTACTCGTCTATGAGTTGCATCAAATCTACAAAATAAGCTGCCGGACTGAAAATGCTGTCGCAATCGTTGCAAGGCCCCGCCGTGATCGGGCCAAAAAGCTCCCGGTAAGTCGGCGAATCCCCGTGGAAATCGGGCAATCCCGAAGTGCGGGTATCCAAACGGGCAACCGACATGAATTCGGAAGGAATGGTATGAATGGCGTATTGGGCGACATGATCGCGTACCAAACTGGCATGTTGGTGCAACTCAACAGCCAACCGGGGACTTAACCCGCGCAAACGCAACTCAGGCAAAATGCTTTTGGCAAATTTTGCAATTGGCGTATCGGCAATTTGATGGGCATTTTTGTAGCCGGCAGCCAACAGTGATTCTGCCAAAGTGGCATCAGAGAACACACTTTGAAGGTGATCAAGGGCGCTCTGCCGGGCATCAGTTTTCGTATTCTTGTTCATATCAACTTGCTATTTTCCACGAATGACTATAAAAAGCACTCAATGCCGCCTTCTTCATGTCGCTTTGCACTCCTTCCGCATCCAGAAGCATTGCTGAAAATTTTCGATAAAACACTTGATTACCTGCTTCGTCATAAACCCCAAAGTGGAAGTTTTCCGCCATGTGAGAAATGACACCAGCTGGATTTTTTTTGCTTTTGCGCACAAGTACATCCGCTCCAGCACGTATCGTCATCGAGATATTAGGATCGGCATGTTCGCTGATAAACTTATGGATCGCATCTTCGATTCCTTTCTGCACGAGATTGGAGCCTTGCGAACCCGCAACCAGATTGGTCGCTTCCTCCAAACCACCCAGCATGTGCGCAATCAAATGGCACCATGCTTCGCCAATACCTGCTTTTCGACCGGAGTATTCTGATGCAGGCAAGTTACCACTCCCTGCCTTGGTCGCCTTGGCCATCGTCGTACTGGTTCCGTCGCGTCCTTCTTTAGACATAGAAGATTTAGAGGCCCGGAATACGCGCTCCACATAAGTTGTCCGATCAGGCATTAATTCCTTCCCACGAATCTTGGTCACATACCCTGGCAAGCTTGCTCCATTAGCAGGTGGTGTTTTGAATTGATCTACATCCATTTTGGCCCGATTAGCCTCTTTGATCGCTTTGCGTTCAATAAATTCTATCTTGCTTTGAGTTACCCGCCCTTTCAAGGTAGTAAAGGCCTCCTTCAATTTCTCATCTCGCTTCTTTGGGTCAATTAAGGAAAATATTTCTAAAACTTCTTTTGCTTTTTTTCTGATCTTTTTTGCCTCATCAATAGTTGCAGGAATAGGCCTTCTTGCTTTTTCTTTTGGTTTACGTGTCTTTTTGATTGGTAATTCTATTCCACTTTTAGAAGTTTTACTACCAAGTCCGAAGATATCAGCCATTTCTTTTATTGACAGAGTTTTGACACCTTTACCACCTGCTTTATCCCCCACTCGCCCATCCACATCCACCCCCGTCGCCGGATTCCCCCCACAAAACGCATACAAATTCATCCCATCAATCGTCCCTCCCGGATCCGGATTCATCCACCGGCACAACCACGGCGGGTAGTATCGAAAACCGTAGTAAATCAGTCCCGTTGCCGAATCGCGCTCCTTGCCGCTGTAGCCGTAGTCTTGTGTCCATAACTCCAGCGTTTTATCGGCTGCACGGAAAGCTATACTGCCGTATGGCAAATAGCCCTCGTAGCTGCGCAATTCGCCTTCAGCGCCCAATTCCAGATTAGCCGAGCCTTGTGCATCCGCAAGGGTGTAGCGGGTGAGGGTCTTTCCTGCCTGTTTCACCTCGCGCAACCGTTCATCTACCTCCCAGGTATCAATCGTTGCAAAAGCGCTGCCGCCATCCATGAGGCGCACGGTCTTGCGGTGGAGCAGGAGGGTTTCCCCTTTTTCGGTTCGGTGCAGGATGCGCTTTTCTTCATAATTGTTGAAATAGCGCTTTTCTTCAATTTCCCAGACCGTACCGCCGTGTTGCATTCGCTCCCAGACTTTACGCACCCGGGCACCGTCGCTGTCATACACATAATATTCGGCATCCGGGGCTGCTGCTTCGCGTTGCAGTACCTGAACCTGTTGGATGAAATTCCGGAAATCCCAGCCAATATGGGGGTAAAGCCCCATGGTAAGTGAATTGCCGCCTGCGTCGTAGGTAAAGGATTGCTTGCCCAAAGTATCGAGGCGATTGCTGTCTGGTGCGATGCCGTAGACACGGCTCCACTGCTGGCCTCCCTGAGTAGCGTGGCCCAGTTGCAGGAGGTTGCCGCTGTTGTCGTACTGGTATTGCTGGGTGTATTGTTGCAATAAATTGCTGCTTTGGGGAGTGGTTTGCCTGAACGGGACAAAGTTTCCGGTGCGTTGCTGCTCCGGAGTGCCTACCTGCTGCGGTTGATATGCGCTATGCAGCGGCCCCGTAGCTGCAATGAGCTGATACAATGGGTTGTAGGTGTAGTCCGAAAGCGGACTTGCAGGTGCCTGAAACGTAAAAAACTGATCGAGGGCCAGGTCTTTTTTGCGGGTGATGTTTCCGGAAGGGTCATACGTATAGTATAGGTCCTGCAATACCTTGACCCCCGGTTTGCCTTTGCCTGCGTCCTTTTCCAGGCGGGTGCTGTGCATGCGCAACAGGTGCAGGGTAGTGTCTTCGTAGGTGTAGCGGGTCTGCACACCATTGGCGTAGCGTACCAAGGTGCGGGCACCATTGGCATCGTATTGAATGTCAAGGATATGTGGTTCCATTTCCCCGCCTTTTGGCATGCGAGAAAGGGTGCGCTGGATGCCCACTTCGTCGTAACCGACCTGGAGTACTGAGCCATCCGGAAGGCTGTTTTCGGTGACTAAGCCGTGGGCATTGTAGGCATAAGTCATCTCCCAGGCAGGTTCTTTTTCTATGGCTTGCATGCTGGCTTTATCCCAGGCAACTTCTGTTTTGTACTCTGGCCGAACCCGTTGTTCTGTTCGGGTCGGGCCGCCGTAAATGGAATAAGCAGGGTAGGTGTTCAGGCCCTCTTCCCCATAATGTTTAAATACTTTGCCGTTCAGGTTCCATTTGGCCGCATCGGGAATGTGTTCGCCATAAACCGTAAACTCAACGAGTTGATCCAGCACCAATCCCCGGCCATCATTCCCCTGAACGTGTTTGGAAACCGGGCGTTGCAGGCGGTCATACGCCGCTCGTGTGGTGAAGCCCCGCGCATCCCAAACATAGCAGATACCTCCATATATATTGTCTAAAGCCAGATGCGTACCGGCGTCGGCGCTCGCGGTGAGCAGCGCGTTGCCCTCCATGGCGTAAGTCCATTCAAAATTGGCGATTTTTTGACCAGATTGCACATAAGCATAATAGAGCCGCGGATCCATGGTAACAAGCGGCCTTCCCTGAAAATCGTTATAAGTATAAGCCGTCAGGCAGCTCTGCATCAGGTAATCCGTCAATTGGGTTTCAAGCTGGTCGTAGGGAGCCGGCAAACGGAGTTGAAAACCCGGTTCATAGGGCTGAAATTTAGTGAAATTCACCCAGCCTTTTGTGGTCAAATACTTCGCACCCACCAATGCTGAAAAGAGGTCACTGCCTGTTTCTCCAACGGTTTGGGCCATGGCAGCCAGATCACCGGCAGTTACCTGTCCAAGATTGCTGGCGATGCTCCGTATGGTATGCCCCATGTTGTCGGTAATCACGGTCGAGGGGGTTCCATAATGCACCGCTGCTTTTTGCAAAGCATCGAGCGAATCGGCAAAGTCAGGATCGGTATTGTTGATGTTGGCTAAATAAAAAGGCGCTTCCTTCACCGTGTCGTTTTGGTCCCAGGATTGGTGCATCCACGGACTGTACACACTGCGCGAAAAAAAGCCTTTGGGCGAATCGGTGCGGGTTACACGGCCAAGCGGGTCGTATCGGATGATGGTTGGGGGTGCTACGTTTTTATCCTGCAGCAATTGTTCTTGTGGAACATAGTCTGAGGTGTTGCTCTTATAGGGCAGGTACTGCTGACAGGGTTGATTTTTATTGTCATAAACCGTGCGCCCGGTAGCGTTCCAAAAGCCTTTATTTTGGGCTTTGCCCACCAGGGCCCGACCAAGACTGTCGCTGTAAGCTATGGTAAGTTGCAGTGGAGCGCTTACTCCCTCAGGCAAATCGTGTATATGGGTTTGCCGTGTAACGCTTATCGCACAAGCTGGCTGTTTTTCATTGGCAAAAGCAAAAAAATCGTAATAAAAATAGCTGTTCGCGCCCTGTAAGTATTTCGCCGGGTCGGCCAGTACGTTTTCTTTGGTGGCGTCGGACTGAATTACGTATTGGGAAAGATCAAGATCGCCTACCGGTTTGTCGCCTTCTGTACCGTAAACCGTTGACACAATAACCTGGCCTAAGGGATCGGGCAATACCTGTGTTACGGTGCCATTAGGGTCGGTAGTTTGTACCGGCCCCATGGTGATGTAATCATTGACCACCTGGGTTGTAAGCGCTATTCCGCCTTCCAGTACCGTAGTAGTGGCCACAGGAAGCAGGTAATAAGGATCGTATTCGACGGTGCTAAGGTGCTCCAAACTGCTGCCTTCAGGTACATCGGGGAAGCCATTGTCGGTTTTTAATGGCAGGTAAAACTGGGTGTATTCCGTAGTGTAGTACTGAATCAGCCCCCTGTTCCACCAATAGCCATCTGCCAGGAAATAGCCGGCTTCTTTATTTAAAACAGCATCTAAATTGCCGTTTGGAAATTTTGCCCCATACAACTGCTGCGCCTGATCCTCTGCTAATTCAGCCGATTCCGAATGGTGCTCCAACGCCCGCTTGTGGGCAACGCCACCTATTTCCACTGCACTCTGGTCGGCATTCCAGTAATATGTGCGGTCCCAGCTTTGCAGCCGCGCCTCCGCCCCACTGCTAAAAGGCTGATGATAAGGAATTTGTGCCTGAAGAGCGACTTCAACCTGCAAGCGCAGGTCATCTACCGTGAAATAGCTCCCATTTGTTGGCGAAAGCCCATTCAATTGAAACCCACGATCTTCCCAGGGCAGTCCAATCAATCGGCAATCGTCGGCGGGGTTTGGCTGGTCATTGAGTAATACATGGATATAAGAAGATTGCGACAACGCCACCTGAAGGACTTGCTGCTCCGGATAAACGACTACATTTTTCTGATCGCGCCTTGGATAGGCTACTGAAGCAGAAAGCAGGTCATGTCCGTATTCGTCTACAGCCAGAGTCAGAGAATGCGTGATCAATGGATCGTTGGGATTGCGGTCGTAAGCATAAGACAAGGACTCTAAGGGATCAACCTGAAAGACCGGGTGCCGGTTGCGGCCACGGGGTTGCACCATGCGTACGTGCAGCGCCGTTTCGCTTACTGTATAAGGCGCATTTTCCAGTGCGGTACGATCCAGTCCGTAAAGTTCAGTGCGCAACATTTGCCCGGCAAGGGCCACAAAGGCTTCCCGGTAGGTGTCTCCATCCGCCATCAACACCTCTGGTCCAAGGGTAAAGCGCAAATGTGGAAAAGCGTCGGCATCTCCGCGCCAAAACTCCCGATGATATTGCTTCAACACAAGGGCGTTTTCCTCGTAAGCTCCGGTATGGAACCACGTTTTGGTATAAGTAGGCCATACATGCAGGGCCTTATCCACAGGCACTACATCCCAACCAGGAATATCTTCCGCCGGTGCAAACTTTTCGTAATGTTCAGTGTCCCAGCTTTCTGTGAACCCAAACCCCCTAAATTCCCGCTCCACGGGGTCGTAATAGCCATCGTGGTAAGCAAAGCGTTGAACGTAGCGCGATTTGTTGAAATATTCTCTTGTTTCTATGCGCTCGACTACATGAACCGGGAAAAATAACCTTGTGGCCCAGGGCCGACCATTGCGTTTATCTTGAAGGTATTGTTGTACTGTACTCGAATAGTGCAGCCGTGTGCGCAACCCCATACCATTGTCGGTCAGATCCAGCAGGTAGGGCTTGTTTTTTCTGCAAAAGTCTATGAAGTAATGTTCTACCGTTGGATGGGTCTTGCTCAGTACCATGCAGGTAGTACCATTGCCCCGGACATCCATAAAATTTACCTGGCAAAGGTCGTCGTAAAACCGTGGCAACGGCATGACCAAAGGTGCACTGAATTGATTGCCACTTTGGTTGAAATAAACCTCGATGCGGTCTGGAAACAGGTAAATAAAATCCATGGTGCCCGATCCGTCAATATCGGCAAAATGCAGACGGCTCACGTCGAGGGTCCCTCCAAATTGGGGGGCATTTCCCAGTTCAATTTTGGTTCCAAATTTCCCATAACCCAGATTGGGCCAAACCTCCACGCTTCCTGCACGTACGCGCACCCGATGCGGCTGGCCATCCCCAAGGATATCCATGAAGGTCAATACTTCTTCGCGGTAATTTGAGGTATAGGCCGGAAAATCAGGCGCTAATTCTTCCACGAGGGCAGGGCCATAGCCGTGTTCGCCTTCTGCAGGGTAGAGCCGCAGGTAAGGGGCATCAAAAACCACAAGGTCGCCAAATCCACGCCCACTCAGGTCCACAATCTCCTGAACCTCAGACTGCAACTCCCGGGGCACAGAAGCGAAGTTGCGCCAGGCTTCAAAACGACCTTTATCCGTTGAAGGGTAATATCCCGATCGCCCCCCTCCAATGACCACTAAGTCCTTGCGTCCGTTACCATTTACGCTGCTCAGGTTCAATTGCCTGTCTCCCAATTCCCGGTCAACAGGAAAGTGCAGGTTCATATCCGCCGGGGCATAGCGTCCTTCACCCATGGGAGCAAAATACTGCGTTACCTGGTCGTGCGCGTAGAGCATGCCCGGCAAGCCTTCCCCATGCAAATCAATGGGCAAGAACCCATCTTTGCCCAGTTCGCCCTGCAGCATTTCTCCACCCTGTACCTCCATTTTTTGCCATAGCGAAGTCTCCGGATCAAAAGGGGTGTATCCAAGTTGTAAGGCCGGAATTGTTTCTGACCAGTAACTGCCCCCGGGTTCCAACCGGTAGCCTGTCTCCTGCACTGTTTGCATCTGGCTCAATCCTGTAGCGGTCAGCGCATAACCAAACGAAAGTGCATGAGTAAGGAAGGGCGTTCCGTTGTTTTGGTCGTGGAATTTATGGTAAAGCAATACCCTCCGGCAAAGCCTCAGGGTTCGTACTTCAAACCGGGGATGGTAGTCGGAAAAAGGATCGGGCCTTGCATTCCAGGTACCCGTCATATCCAATGGATCGTCCAAGCTGATTTGCCCATAATCAAAGGCCAGCTGGAAACTAAAATTGACTTTTTCCTGCCCGGAATCCTGGTAAAAATAATTGCCATATTCGATCAGGATAGGGTAACGTTGCGTGACATGGTCCCTGTTGGCCTCGTAAATGCTGGCCGGAACATTGACGCTATCTTCTGCTTTATAATGATAGCGGATGATATTTCCGCGGTCGTCGTGTTCTTCATCGATGAGCCACTGGAAAATTCGGGCAGGATCGGCAGGGTCTGCAATGCGGGAGGCGGGCGAAAGGCCGAAAAAACTTACCTGGTCGGCACTGCTGCGTATTTTCCAGAAAGACTGGCCGTCGGTCAGGGAGACCCAATGTTCAATGATTGAATAACTGCCCTCCAGGCGTGGCCGATATTGAGTGACCCGGTAAACGGAACTTTTGTATTCCTTTTGACTGACTACCGGATTCAAATTTTTGTCCAGCATGGAGACCAGTTCTCCTTCGTCAGCGTCAAATGCATCGGTGTCGTTGTAATGGGGCAGGCCCTTGCTCGTTTTGCGGGAAATGGAAGAAATAGGCAGGTGAAAACCCAACCCAAAAATGCCATTGCCCCCGGAAGAAGTATATCCAATAGCAAGTGACGGTGCGAACCCTCTTGAGGCAACACCTGGCAAGGCAATGCTGAAGCTCCCCGCACCGCTAAATGCCTGAGG
>JABWAJ010000171.1 GCA_013361075.1 Saprospiraceae bacterium
GTAATAAAAAAATGACACTTTAGATTTTTCTCAGAAAGAAAAACTACCAGAGAAAATTTTAAATTATGAGTGAACACCACCTACATATTATCTTTACTATTCATAGGTTTTTTAGGAATCTATTATGTTTGGACTCTCAATGTAAATGCTACCAAATGATATAATATCAGAAATTTAGAACTCCTCAAAAATAACCTTACAGTAGAAAAAGAAATTTTAGAAGTAAAAATCTTGTGGGTAATAAAAAGGAATTTATCTTTGTGTAATTGATACACAAAGATAAATCATTAAACATTGCCTGTCATGAAGATTAGTCTGCAATCATTGGTTATACTGATGGCCATGTTGGCTTCAGTCATTTCGATTACCGCCTGGATATCGGTTCCTGCTTTTCGTGACCTCAACAAAAATGGTAAGCTGGATGTGTATGAAGATAGCAAACAACCCATAGACAAGCGTATAGAAGACTTACTCGCACAAATGACACTGGAAGAAAAAGCGGGTACGATGTTCATCAACGGTACTTTCCTCAGTGAAGACGGGTCGCTTGCTGCGCCGGCAAATTCCATGATGCGGATGCCCACGGCTACTCAACTGCTGGATGAAAAAAAGATGACACATTTGAATATCTGGCAAATTCCATCTGTGAGGACTTTTGCAAAGTGGCAAAACAATATTCAGAAATATGCAGAAGAAAAAACGAGGCTGGGTATTCCGGTTACCATTGCTTCTGACCCTCGCCACTACTTCAGCAACAATATTTTTTCAATGGCTTCCGATGGGTTTTCTCAATGGCCGGAGCAATTGGGATTTGCCGCCATCGGCGATGAGCAATTGATGCAACAGCACGCAGATATTGCCCGGCAGGAGTATCGGGCAGTGGGCATACACGAAGCCCTGCACCCGATGGCCGACCTTGCTACAGAACCGCGCTGGGCACGTGTGAGCGGCACTTTTGGTGAAGACGCAAAACTTTCTGCGAAACTTACCCGTGCTTACATCAGGGGTTATCAAGGCAAAAAACTTGGCCCGGGCAGTGTGGCTTGCATGACCAAGCATTTCTCTGGTGGTGGTCCGCAGAAGGAAGGACTTGATCCGCATTTTGAATTCCATAAAGGACAAATTTATCCGGGCAACAATTTCAATTATCACCTCATTCCCTTCGAGGCAGCATTTGCGGTAAACACGGCTGCAATCATGCCCTATTACGGAGTGCCTACCGGCCAGTCGGGCGAAGATGTTGGTTTTTCCTTCAACAAAGAAATGATCACCGGCCTGCTGCGGAACAAATACAAATACGACGGGGTCGTCTGTACCGATTGGGGCTTGATTACGGATGTGAAAATGGGGCCTGTAACCTGGCCTGCAAGAGCCTGGGGAGTGGAGCATTTGAGTGAGGAAGCCCGGGTTTTGAAAGTCATCGAAGCCGGGGTAGATCAGTTTGGTGGCGAAAGTTGTCCGGAACACGTCGTCAGCCTGGTGAAGCAGGGCAAACTTAGTGAACAGCGCATTGACGAATCAGTGCGACGTTTGCTGCGGCAAAAATTCCAGTTAGGATTATTCGATAACCCTTATGTTGATTTGAGTGCTGCTGAAAAAGTGCTTACCAACGGCGCTTTCAAAAAGGCTGGTGAAATGGCCCAGCGCCGTTCGTTTACCCTTTTGAAAAATGAAGCGGGCACCTTACCGTTAATGGAAGGCAAGTACAAAATCTACGTTAAAAATGTGGATCCCAAAGTGGCTGCACAATACGGGACTGTGGTAGAAAAACCGGAGGATGCCGATTTTGCAATCATCCGGCTTAATACTCCCTGGTATCCTGTAGAAACCCAAAACCCTTTTGCGAAAGGATTCCACCATGGCGATCTTGATTTTAAAGGCCTTGAGAAAGATGAAATTTTGCAACTGCTGACCAAGGTTCCGACCATTGTGGACATTTACCTCGACCGTCCGGCGGTTATCCCGGAGATCAGTAAGGCTTCAAAAGCATTGCTGGCCAATTATGGCGCCAGTGACGGGGCATTGCTTGACGTGGTTTTTGGCAAGGCCAAACCAGAAGGCAAATTGCCATTTGAATTGCCTGCTTCGATGGAAGCGGTTCGCAATCAAAAAGAAGATGTGCCTTATGATTCAAAAGATCCTTTGTATAAATTTGGGTTTGGACTGCGGTATTGAGGCTGTATATTTGAGGTCTAAAACACCCAAATGTTGCATACAACAACCGCGCCGGTAACGGCAGTCGTGATTCCATACGTTTTTTTACCTCCCAAAAATGGTGGTCACCAGGCTGGTTACAGTTTGTGTTCGGCATTGGGAAAAAAAATACCTACGGTGTGCATTTCCAGTTTTGGGAATGCACACGTCGGGTATAATTTCCAACTTGAATTTGCCTTTGGCAAAGGAATGTTCAAGTACTTCAGTCCGTTGGCTGCCTGGCGCTGCTTCCGGATCATGAAGGCGTCCCGTGTCCGGCACTGCATAGCGCAACAACCATTCATAGTGCCGTTGTTGCTGCCTTTACTGGCTTTATCGGGTATATCAATGCTGGTTTATGCTCATAACATCGAATACCGTCGTTTTCGAAGCATGAATAAATGGTGGTGGTGCATTGTCTGGCTTGTAGAATTTGTCGTGTACCGACTTGCCCGGCAGGTGTTGTTTATTTCCCCGGAAGAACGCATTGCCGCCATTGCCGAATTTGGGCTTGACCCTGTCAAATGCATTGATGTCCCCTACGGCATAGACCGGAAAACACCTCCTTTAGCCTCTGAACAGCAGGCAGCCCGGAAGGAAATTGCCGCTGCCCATGGATTTCCGGAAGCGGAGCATTGGCTGCTTTTTTTTGGCCCACAAAACTATGAACCCAACCTCGACGCTGTCCTATTCATTGCCCGTCACCTGGCACCTCTGCTGAAAGCGCAAACGAAAAACCCTTACCGCATTTTGATTTGTGGAGGAAGCTTACCACCAGTTTACCAAAACCTGGAGGCTTATCGCCAATATCATGTCGACTATCTGGGCTTTGTGGAAGACATTGATCGCTATGTGCTCGCATCAGATCTTGTACTCAATCCCATTTTAAAAGGCGCCGGGGTAAAGACCAAAGTGCTGGAAGCCATCGCATTGGGAAAAACGGTTGTTTCTACAGAAAGTGGTGCCTTTGGTATTCAAAAGGACGTTTGTGGCCAACAACTTGTTGTCGTAGCCGATCACGATACACCAGCATTTGCTAATGCTGTCCTGAATCACCTGGATGTGGATAAGGAACGTACTCCTGTAGAATTTTATGACTATTATTACCGCGACAATGTTGTCAACAGGCTGTTGCCCATATTGCAAAAAACATGAGCCGGGAATTAAATTCAGATTTACCAGGATTGGCTGCTTACCTCAATGGGAAAAGTTCTTATATAGAGGGCTTGACTCCTGCCGACGCCATTAGTTTGCCGGTTGCTGCAACCCTCAATGTGCTAAAAGAAAAACTAGGCAGCGAAGTGTTCGAAAAAGCTTTGGATCCGGCTTTTACGCAGCCTTCCCCACTTGAGCATCTGAACGACGGAAGCTGGATGCGAACGGCAAACATGGTGGGGATAAACGTACGAACCATTGGGCATTTCTGGAATTTAGTCAATTACCTGTTCACGGTACCTGCCTGCCAGCAAGCCATTCATTTGCTCCCCATTTGGGAACCGGGTGTGGTGGCGAGCCTTTATGGCATGGCAAGCTGGCACATTAACCGCGAGTTTTTTTGTCAGGAACTGTCGGAGGCTTTGCCCCGACTGGACACCGTAGAAAAGCAATTAAAAGTGACTGTAAACCTGCTCCATGCTCTGGGACGGGTAGTTGGCATGGACGTAATTCCGCACACCGATCGCTATTCCGAAATTGTGCTGGCTAATCCCAGTTATTTTGAGTGGCTGGAGCGCAAAGGGGCAGCCATCACGAGCCATAGCGATCAGCTCTTTAAACGGGCAGAAGTACTTATTTATCAGCAATTAACAGAACTTGGTCCCGCTTTGCCTGACGGGGTTTTACCGGCAAGCGCCCGGGAATTGTTCAACCTGCCTGAACCTGCCCGATGTCTTCTGCTTTTTGGAGAAATAAAGGATGACTTTGCCCGCAACCAGCGGCGGTCCTTATTCATTCAATCCTTGCACGAGCAAGGCCTGGAGCCTGTACCCGCCACAATGGGGCCGCCTTATCGGGGACTTGAAGTAGATATAGATGAGGAAGATGCAAAAATCATAGAAGAAGATACCTGGCTGGATTACCGAATCATCAACCCCGGGCCGATGTCCAGAGTATTTGGGCCTTTGACCCGTTACAAACTTTATGCTAATAAAAACGACAACCTCGACTGGGAGGTTGATTTTGAACACCCCACGGTTGAAGTCTGGGAATATGTTTGTCGCCAATACGCTGCCGTGCAGCAAAACTTCTATTTCGATTTTATGCGGGGCGACATGTCCCATGTACAAATGCGGGCTGCAGGGGTGCCGGAAGTAGCAGATGATTACTACGACATCCATCGGGCTGTATTGCATGCCATCCGGCAATACACCCCGTGGTTTGGGTATTTCGCCGAAACGTTTCTGGCCCCACCCGGAAGCATGGCCTATGGGAGTGAGGAAGACCATCTGGACTTATCGGAAGCAGATGCGACCCTTGGAGATCTGCAATCTATGGTGCTTGGAGAAGCAGAATTTTTACAAAATTTCCGATTATATCTGGATTTGTTGCACACCCGCGGGTTTGCTCCCTGCTTCACCCTGATGACAGGAGATAAAGACGACCCCCGGTTTGATAAATTTTACCTTTCCGGAAATGAAGCACGGCTTTTCATGGGCTTGTTCCTTACAGATATGCCAAGTTATATGGGACTTGGTTTCGAATGCAGGGACCCTCATCCCGAGCCTGCCCCAAATGAGCATTATACAAAACTTTATGTTTTTCGGATGGAAGAAGGGCCAAAGGCTACCCAGGGTGCTTATGTTTTTGGGAGCAACCTCAGCTTATTTCAACGCGTAACCCGCATTCGAAATCAGGCTGAACGCTTACTCCCTATGATTACCAGAGCTATCGCCTGGCTGACTCCTCCTGATGCAACCGGCTCCCGGCCAATAATCGCCTGGACTCAACAGGAAAACAGCAGCCATATTTTTGTAGTTAATGCCAATGTTCATGCTCCGGCTCAACAAGTAAAGATTCCTGTTTACGCAGCCCCCGGCACCCAGTTTATGGTTATTTTTTCAGCACTGGAACATGAGTTGGAGTACATCGAACCTCTCCATTGTCACAATGGTTTGCTACAAATACCACATCTTGCTGCCAGCGATGCCCTTATCATTGAGTTGAGAAACAAATAGCTTCCCGTGTTCCTGATTTTCCAAAACCAAAGCGGTTCGTTGTTGTTACAAAGGAGTGCCTGCTGCTGGCAAAAGCAGGAGGCACAATAAAAACACAAGCACCATGCAAAAACGACGCGCCATTGTTTGGTTCAGGCAGGATTTGAGGTTACACGACAACGAAGCATTGACGGATGCCCTGGCAAATGCAGAGGAAGTGGCCATGGTGTTCGTTTTTGATGAACGCGTATTTACTGATACTACGCGCTTTGGTTTTGCAAAAACGGGAAAATACAGGGCCCAGTTTATCATTGAAGCGGTACAGGACCTACGGCAATCTTTGCGCAAATTGGATAGTGATTTGATCGTTCGGGTAGGAAAACCTGAAACCATCATCTACGAATTGGCAAAGGAATTGAAAACGAGCTGGGTTTTTTGCAACCGCGAACGCACGAGGGAAGAAGTCAAAGTGCAGGATGACCTGGAGCGCAATTTGTGGTCGATTGGCCAGGAGGTTCGCTATTCGCGCGGGAAAATGTTGTATTATACAGCTGATTTACCTTTCCCGGTAACCCACACACCTGATACTTTTACGCAGTTCCGGAAAGAAGTAGAGCGCGTTGTCCCGATAAGAGAACCTTTGCCCGCACCGCTTAAACCTTTGACGAAATTAGGCATACAGATCATACCGGGTGATATTCCTTCCATCGCGGATTTTGGCCATGATCCCATTGAACCTGAGCCACGAAGCGTACTTTCTTTTAAAGGAGGGGAAACGGCAGGAGTCGAACGGCTTCATTATTATTTCTGGGAAAGCAGATGCGTTCAAACTTATAAAGAAACCCGCAATGAACTCATTGGCGGCGATTACTCTTCCAAGTTTTCACCCTGGCTGGCTCAAGGCTGTTTGTCGCCAAAAACCATTTATCGGGAACTCCGCAAGTTCGAAGCAGCCCATGGTGCAAATGAGTCCACTTACTGGATTTTTTTTGAGCTGATGTGGCGGGACTTTTTCCGGTTTATGGGAAAAAAGCATGGAGATAAAATTTTCCTGAAAGGAGGAACAACCGGTGCAGCCTCTGCTCTACTGCGCAATGACTACCGCCTCCTTCAAAAATGGATAGATGGCCTCACAGGGGTACCCTTTATTGACGCCAACATGCGGGAACTTAAGCTCACCGGCTTTATCTCGAACCGGGGCAGGCAAAATGTAGCCAGTTTTCTGGTTAAGGATTTGTTTGTGAACTGGCAAATGGGTGCTGAATACTTCGAATCCATGCTAATTGACTACGATCCATGCAGCAATTGGGGCAATTGGAATTATATAGCAGGTGTGGGCAGCGACCCTCGCGAAAACCGGTATTTCAACATTCTTTCCCAGGCGCGCCGCTACGATCCAAAAGGGGAATATGTAAAACGATGGTTGCCTGAACTGGCAAATGTTCCGCTTGAGAAAATTCACCGCCCCGATACCCTCACGTTCGCCGAACAGGATCTCCACCGGGTAAAATTGGGCGATGACTACCCAACTACAGTAGTTGAAATGGAAAAGTGGGAACATTAAAAAGGCATACCTGCCCGGAGTGAACCAGGCAGGTACGTAACGTCTATTTCCCTTTAAAACGAAAACTAAACCAAACTAAAACTTATAAACAGCAGCAACCAGTAAGCTGGTGCTGGTATCAGAAGCCTTATCCGGTGTATTGAGGAAAATCGCCTCCGATGCTTTTTCGAACCGAATCTCAGGGATGACTGTCAGGCCCTCCAGTTTAATGTTGGCGGATAAAGTAGCCGCAAGAACATTGCCCCCGGCCGGAGCTACGCCAAAGACATTAAGCTGTTTTGAGTCGTCGAAATATTCGGTTCTGAGTGTCATCCAAAAGTGTTCGCTAAGGTCGGCATTGAGGTAAACTGCTGCACCAAACCATTGAAGCCCGTCGCCAAAATTTTCTTCCGTCCCGGATTTGTACTGAACATTGGTGACTGTGCCGTTCAGCCCCAAGCTGAATTTCCCGCCAAGGGCTGCCAAAAGAACAAGATCCAACTGGTTCACAAGCACAGAGTCGCTCGGCTTGCCGCCCTGGTAATTCAGGTAAGCCTTCAAAGCGTCGTCTTTGGTAGCGGTGCTGAGTTGACCGATGATGTATTTATTGTTTAAAGTAGTCGACTTCAGATCGGTTGGATTGGCTACGCCAAGCATAAGGCCGGTTTTACCAAAAGTTTTCTCCGCTTTGATACCCGTATGAAAGAACGGGCCGTAGGAAAACATATACGACATGCTGTAATTGCGGTTGGCATAGGCATCAACCAGCTCATAGCCCACATGGGTAGCCCAACTTCCGGCTGTAATTTTCAGGCCGTTTTTAAACGCATATGATAGATACAACTGCTTGATGATGAACCGAGTGCGGTCGTCGGCATAAGAAAAATCTTCTGCGCGCTTTCCAAATCCTACGTCTGCGACCATACCGACCTGCCCAATGGAGTGTTCCGCCTTCACGGAGATCATTCCCAACTCAAAAGAATTGTGCGAATTGGTAAAGCTGGTTTTGTTGTTGGCCGCCATTTCTCCAAAATCGTAGCGGTAATAAGCATCGGCAAATCCTGATAAAATCAAGGCCGGCGACTTGGCAGTTGCCATTGAATCAGCTGCGGGAGCAGCCTCCTGTGCATAAAACGCATTGGTCAGGCAAAAAAAGGCTATGCCTGTTGCAAAGATTCTTTGTAACATTGTCAATCATTTTATGGAAGTGAAATGATGGGTACGGCTGTCGGTTTGTACCAGAAACCGAGTTAAGGCCGTACCTTTTGCTATTTTGTTTGGAAACAGATTAATCGGCTTGAACAGGAACCTCCTTGAGCTTGCCGTTTGCCTGTGGCACCAGCAATGTCCCCTGCACATATTTTTCATTGTGCTGGGAGGCATCCAATCCCATTTCTTCTTCCTCAGAAGAAACCCGCATCGGTTCAATCCAATTGATGATTTTAAAAATCAGAAAAGATACAATTGCACTGTAACCCGCAGCAATTACCAGGCCTGCCACCTGCTTGAGGAAAAAGGCATAGTTGCCATAAAAGAGCCCTTCTGCTCCTGCACTGTTGACGGTTGTGGTGGCAAAAATCCCGGTAAACAACATTCCGGCCATACCGCCAATGCCATGGCAGGGGAATACATCAAGGGTGTCGTCCAATTTAGACTTCGATTTGTAATACACTGCAATGTTAGAAATGACAGCCGAGGCTACGCCTATAAAAATGCTGGCCGGAATGGTTACAAAACCAGCACCGGGTGTAATGGCAACCAGGCCGACTACTGCTCCGATACAGAAACCCAGTACGGAAGGTTTTTTGCCTTTGAGCACATCGAAGAACATCCAGGACAAACCGGCTGCTGCGGCTGCTGTGTTGGTGGTTGCAAAAGCGGAAACAGCCAAGCCATTTGCACCAAGCGCCGAACCAGCATTGAAGCCAAACCAGCCAAACCAAAGCAGACCTGTTCCAATAAGTACATAGGGGATGTTTGCAGGCGGAATTTCCTGATTGTCTAAGTGTACAATCCGGCGCTTCAAGGCCAGTGCACCCATAAGCGCTGCACATCCCGCTGAAATGTGAACTACCGTTCCTCCTGCAAAATCGAGTACGCCCAATTTGAAAAGGAATCCCTCAGGGTGCCACGTCCAGTGCGCCAGAGGGGCATATACAAAAAGGCTGAAAAGGACAATGAAAAGGGTATAAGATCGAAACCGGATCCGTTCGGCTACAGCACCAACCACTAACCCGGGAGTAATGATGGCAAACATGAGCTGGAACAAGGCAAACAGTGCCAATGGGATTGTAGGTGCTAATCCCCATGGGGCACCGGAAGTCACATCTTTGAAGAACAAAAAGGTCATTGGATTGCCAATCACGCCGCCTATGCTTTCTCCAAAAGCGAGACTGAAGCCAACCACAATCCAGAGCACACTGACGACCCCGGCTGCTACCACACTTTTAATCATGGTAGAAATAACGTTTTTCCGGTGCACCATGCCACCGTAAAAGAAGGCGAGGCCTGGTGTCATCAAAAAAACCAATGCTGTTGCAACAATAATCCACGCAATATCAGCAGCATTGTACTTGCCATCGTCTGTATAACTTGGAAGGTTTGGCGCGAAGATTGCAATCACCGCTACAAGGGACAGCAGTGAAAATGGAACAGCTTGTTTTAGTGTGATTTTTTTCATGATGTTATGTTTAGTTAAGAAAATAGACAATCCATTCCGGCTTGCAGCAGCAAACCCGGCACCTAGTAATTTCAGGCAAAAATTTGGTGAACTTCGCGTATTGCGCAACTATAG
>JABWAJ010000172.1 GCA_013361075.1 Saprospiraceae bacterium
TTTTTGAAGCGTGAGGTGTGATGGAAATTGCAGGGCGATTTGTTCAAGCGTCAGCATAATTCAAGAAATTTTTTGAGTGCCTGCCAGCGTTTTTTCAAAGCGGGCGAATCGATATGCATCAAGTAATTTGTCAGTTTGGCCAGGTCGAGTCGGCGGGTAATTTCCTCCCGGTTGAGTCGGAGACCTTCGAAATCAGGTATATCGGTCAGATTTGGATTAAAATAAAGCAGGTCGAGCAGGGTCTTTTCCGGGTCAGCCATATTAAAAGTCAAGTGTTGTTTTTCCACGGGTTGGTATCCAAAAAACAAGCGCGGTTGCACCGAACGGTAAACAAAATGCCCGACCAGAGTCTGCCATTCCGCGGGCTTGGCCGTTGTGATGGAGATGATGCTGAAAACGCTCTCCGGAATGAAATTGTAATAGCGCAGGGCAGTCTCCAAAGAGATATAGGAAGGTTTGTGTATGCGGTTTGCCAACAGAAACAAATCTGATTTAGACTTAAGGGTGTCGGGAAAGGCATACCAGGTATTCCGCAGTTTAAGCAGGTAGCCCTTGTCCTGCCAATTCACTAAATTGACGTAATTGAAATCCGGCCACTCTTTGGCAATGTCGCCTGTGGAAAAGACCTTTTGCGAATGAAAAGTATTTCGGAATTCCTGGAAATTCATTCCTGATTTTTTACAAAAAAAAAATTTTCAGGAATGATTTTAGGAATTAGCAAACATTTTTTATTGGATTTGCGTTTCCCCTCCCACCTTTACATACTTCCCCGGCTCCAACTCAAACTTAACCTTGCACCCATCACAACAGAAATACACTTTTTCCCCTTTGTATTCGACCACATGCCTTGGATTGTTCATGTCCACGGCCACGCCGCAAACCGGGTTGATGTAAATCGCGGGTTTGGCCGTTTCCTTTCCGGAATTCTCAAATCCGGCGAAAGCCATATTGGGATTGGTACGGCGTATCAGGATCATTTCTGCCAGGATACTGACTGCAACTTCGTCGGGCGTTTTGGCGTGGATGTCTATGCCCGCAGGAGATTTAACAGTGGCAATAGCCTGATGATCCAGCCCCTGCTGTTGCAGGAAATCTGATACGGAGGCCTTTTTTTTGCGGCTGGCCACAAACCCGATATATGCGTGTGGTTTTCGCAGGGCTTGTTCCAGCGCCACTTCGTCCTGATTGCCCTGTGTAGCAATGACGAAGCAGGTGGCCGGAGTGGTTTTCACCTGCGCCAAATTCATTTGCGTGATGAGTTCGTCCACTTTCTCAAAAGTATTCAGATCGGCATCGGGTGCTACAGCAGTGACGCGATACCCGGCAGCCTTGCTCATTTTTACCACAGCTTTGGCAATGGCGGTTTGGCCCATGACCACCACATGCGGCGGCGGCAAAACCGGGTCAATGAACACTTCGACGGCGCCGTCGCTCTGGCAGGTCATTTTGTATTCCATCACGCCTTCTTCTTTTGTCGTTGAGGGAGCATAGCCTATGCGCACCAAGCGGGCTTTGCCGGTTTTCATGGCAGCTTCGGCTTCTTTTTTGACAATGGCATCTACGCAACCACCGCCAACCCATCCTGCCACTTCTCCAAATTGGTTGATGACGGCTTTATCCCCAGTTTTTCCGGAACTGGGTGCTTCCCTGCGCACCACAACTACGGTAGCAAACGGTTCGTTTTTTTTGCTCAACGCGCGGATATTTTCCAAATACTGTTCAAGCATCGCTTAGTATATTTTCAAGTTCGAGCAAACTTTCTAAATTATGGGCCGACTGGAACACATCCACCCACGGCAGTGCAGCCTGCATGCCCCCTGCCAGTGGTTCGTAGCCTTTCATTCCCTTGAGGGGGTTGAGCCAGATGACTTTTTTAGCCCTTTTCTGAATGGTAAACAAAGCCTCGCCCACTAAGTTGGGGTCGCCGGTATCGAGGCCGTCGCTCAGAACCAGCACAATGGGCGAACCATTGAGCGTTTGTTTGCCGTATTGGTCAGAAAAAGTTGTCAGACATTCTCCTATTTTCGTACCGCCCGACCAATTATCGGCCTGGCGGGAAATGGCCGCCAAAACTAATTCCAGCCGATTGGGTTGCAACAACTTACTGATTCTGATCAGCGAAGTACTGAATACAAAAGCCTCCAACTGCCTGAAATGTTCGCGTAAAGCGCATACAAAACGAAGCAGGTAAAAACTATATTTATCCATCGAGCCGCTTGCATCAAGCAGCACGATCAATCGTTGCTTTTTGGGCCGCTGCGCTTTGCGAAAAAGATCAATGGGTTCCCCCCCATAACTCAGGCTTCTCCTGATCGTTTTTCTGAGATTGACCGGCCCGTTGCGCCGTTGCTCTTTTCTGCGCCGCCGGAGCCGGATGGCCATTTCCCGGAATAACTTGCGGGCAATAGCCCCGAGGTGTTCAGCGTCTATTTCACTCAGTTTCGAAAAATCGGTCATTTTCAGGCGCTCGGTTTCATTAGCACCCGATACATTTTTGCCTTCTTCTGCCTCCGAATCCGTTTTCCCCCGTCCCAGCATGACAAGAGAAGGGTTTGCTTTGTTTTCGATGGTGCCCTGAACGGTAGTTTTATTTTTTCGAACAGCCAAATCCACAGGATTGGTATCCCAAAAGAGGCCAAACAGCCGGTCAAACAGCCGGCGGTCTTCAGGAGAGTTGCAAAAAATGGTTTTTAAGGCGCTTCTAAAAAAGACAGGGTGGGTCAATAACGGACCTTGGGCCGATTGCAGCGCATCCTGTGTTTCCTGAATGCCCACATTCAACCCATGGCTTCTTACAAACTGCGCAAAAGCCACAATGCTTTCTGTGATGCTTTTCGTTTCAAAGGCCTGCTTTTTCATGCTTTCTCAACTAAATGTCCCAACCCCTTCTGATTTGACATAGCGGATGTCTTCTGCTGATTTGAGGATACTGCCCAGTGTTTGTTCAAATGCAGCCGCACTGACTTCGCGATATCCGAGGGCCATCAGGGATTCTGCCCAGTCAATGGTTTCAGATACGCCCGGTGTTTTGGACAATTTCAGGGTGCGGAATTTTTGGACAACAGCCACGACCTGTTCCAGCAATTGGGATTCTATGCCCGGCAATCTCCTTTTCACAATGTCCATTTCTTTGGACAGTTCCGGGTAATCAATCCAATGATACAAACAGCGCCTTTTCAGGGCATCGCTCAGTTCCCGGGTCCGGTTAGAGGTCAGAATTACATAAGGTTTATGGGTTGCTTTCAGCGTGCCCATCTCCGGGATGCTAATTTGAAAAGCAGAGAGCAATTCCAGCAGGTACGCTTCAAACTCTTCATCAGAGCGGTCTAATTCGTCAATCAGCAGTACGGGGGCTTTCCACTCAGCCATAATGGATTGCAACAAAGGCCGGTGCAACAAATAATCGTGACTGAAAATATGCTTTTCCTTTTCGGCGAGGGAAAGGTTGTTTCCCTCCTGCATTTTAATGCTCAGCAATTGCTTCTGGTAATTCCATTCGTAAACCGCGGCATTCACATCCAGCCCTTCATAACATTGCAGGCGGATCAATTCGGTATCGAGCAATCGGGACAATACCAATGCCGTTTCCGTTTTGCCCACACCTGGCGGACCTTCCAGCAACAAAGGCTTTTGCAGGGTCAGCAGCAGGAAAAGGGCAGTAGCCAATTCATCATCGGTCACATAGCTGTACTGTTCCAATGCCCGAACGATTTCATCGGGATGTTTGAATGTTTGCACCGCCATTATTTGTTTCCAAAAATTCCTTTGATCACACCGCCCACAATAGAGCCGGCGCTCAACGAATTGTCTACATCCTGACCGGAAAGCTGTCCTTTAAAGTTGTTGACAAACTGGTCGAAGACCTGATTGGTTACATCGTTGATGAGCCGGGAGCCGAACTGCGCCAACATACCCGTGACACTGACTTCCATGGATACGCTTACTTCCGTGCCGCCGTCCTTTTCAATCAATTGGCCGTTCATTTGCATGTCCGCGCCGCCTTTGCCCTTGCTGTCCGTACCAACACCTTTCATGACCATTTTTCTGGTGGTGGCATCTCTTTCCAGAAAGGTAATCAAACCGGCATACTTGGCCTTTACCGGTCCGAATTTTAATTCTACTTCTCCCTTGAAATTATCTGCGTCCACTTTTTCGGTGAGAGAAGCTCCGGGTACACAATTGACGACTTTATCGGGATTGGTCAGGTTGTCCCAAACTGTATCTATGGGAAAATCGACCTGAAATGTTTTTGTGATGGTGGTGGTCATGATGTTTTTTTGTGATGACGATTTGTTCTTTAAGCCAGTTGGCAAGGGACAAGTTGGCAAAAAGCAAATTAGCAAGGGAAATTATTCCTAAAAATAAAATGATTTAGAAATTGCCCTTGCCAACTTGCTCATTGCCATTTGCCCTTTCAACTCATATTGCCCCTTTCTCCTTCAACGCCTTCCAAACCTTAAATGGCGTGATTGGAATATCCATGTGTGTAATCCCGTAAGGTGACAACGCATCCACAATGGCATTCGCAATGGCTGGCGGTGCGCCCACAGTTGGAGATTCCCCTACGCCTTTGGCACCAATGGGATGGTGCGGCGACGGCGTTACAACGTGTCCTGTTTCCCAGCTGGGCGATTCAACCGCCGTAGGCACGAGATAATCCATCAGGGTACCGTTGAGGATATTGCCTGCTTCGTCGTAAATCAACTCTTCGTACATGGCTGGTGCAATGCCTTGCGTCAGGCCGCCGTGCACCTGTCCCTGTACGATCATTGGATTGATGATGTGGCCACAGTCGTCAATGGCAACAAACCTGCGCACGTTGATGCTGCCCGTTTCCTTGTCTATATCCACCACGCAGATGTAAGCGCCTGACGGAAAGGTCAGGTTGGGGGGATCGTAGTAGTGGGTCGCTTCAAAACCGGCTTCCATGCCTTGCGGATGGTTGGTGTAGGCAGCGAAAACAATTTCCTGAATGGTTTTCACTTTTTCGGGCGCCCCTTTGACAAAAAACTTGCCGGGTTCCCATTCCAGGTCGGCTTCGCTGACTTCCAGAAGGTAGGCTGCAATTTTGCGTGCTTTGTCGCGGAGTTTGCGGGCCGCCATGGCAGCAGCAGCACCGGCGGTAGGCGTACTCCGGCTGGCGTAAGTGCCCAGTCCATAAGGTGCAGTATCGGTATCGCCTTCTTCTACCTGGATGTGTTCGGCAGGAATACCCAATTCTTCGGCAATGATCTGAGCGTAGGTCGTTTCATGGCCCTGCCCCTGCGATTTTGTGCCAAAGCGGGCAATGGCCTTGCCGGTAGGGTGTACCCTGATTTCTGCGCTGTCGAACATTTTAATGCCCAAAATATCGAAGTCTTTGGAAGGCCCTGCACCTACAATTTCCGTGAACGTAGAAATGCCAATGCCCATCAATTCTCCTTTTGCGCGCTTTTCGGCTTGTTCCTTGCGAAGTCCGGCATAGTCAATGGCATCCATCGCTTTTTGAAGCCCGGCATGGTAATCCCCGCTGTCATAAGTCCAGCCTGTGGGTGATTTCCAGGGAAAATCTTCTTTTTTGATGAAATTCTGCATGCGCAGTTCAGCAGGATCTTTGCCAACTTCGAGCGCAAACCTGTCCGTGATGCGTTCGATCGCGTGCACAGCCTCCGTCACGCGGAAGGAACAGCGGTAAGCCACACCTCCCGGTGGTTTGTTGGTATAAACCGCATCGGCTTCCATATAGGATGCGCCGTAATCATAAGAACCGGTGCCGATGGAGAAAAGCCCGGTAGGAAACTTAGACGGATTGGCTGATGCATCCGTATATCCGTGATCGGCCAGTACTTTGAACCGGGTCGCCAGTATTTTTCCATCTTTGGTACCTGCCATTTCGGCGGTGATGTGGTAATCCCGGGCAAAAGAATCTGCCTGGAGATTTTCACTCCGGTCTTCGATCCATTTTACCGGGGCACCAACTAAGAAAGAAACCGCAATGGCAATGACATAGCCTGGATATACCGGCACTTTGCCTCCAAAACCACCGCCAATATCGGGGGAAACGACCCTGATTTTTTCCTCCGTCAGGCCAACATGCCCTGCCACCAGCGCAATGACCGTCCGGATGGCGTGTGGAGCCTGGGTAGTCATGTACATGGTGAGGTGGTTGTTCACCTTGTCGTAATCGGCAACACAGCCACAGGTTTCAATAGACGCAACATGGATGCGCGGGATGTACATGTCTTGTTTGACAACGACTTCGGCTTTGGAAAAAACGTCTTCCGTTTTTTGTTTATCCCCCACTTCCCAGTGCCAGATGTGGTTGTCTGTTTTTCCGGGTTTGTCAGGCCTCAGTACGGGCGCATCGGGCAGGAGCGACTTATAAGGATCCATTACTGGTTTCATCGGCTCGTACTCCACTCTGACTGCCTCGCGGCCATCACGGGCAGCATAGCGGCTGGTGGCAATGACTGCCGCGACTTCCTGAGCCTGATACATCACCGTATCTGTTGGCAAAACCATCTGGGTGTCCGACATCAGGGTGGGCATCCAGTGCAGGTTGTATTTTTCCAGGTCTCTGCCGGTAACAACGGCCAAAACGCCGGGAACCTTCAAAGCTGCCTCGGTGTCAATATTCTTTATTTTTGCGTAAGCATACGGACTTCTTACAATGTCCATATACAACATGCCCGGCAGTTTGATGTCGTCCACATAGTTCCCCTTACCCTGAATGAAACGGGCGTCTTCCTTCCTTTTCATGGAATGCCCCATTCCACCAATTTCTTTCGATGTTTTACATTGAATCATATCCTTGAAATTGAATGGTTGTTGTTGAATGAATTATACAAATTGCGGCTCGGTAGAGGCAGGTTCTTCGCCCCTCATTTTGGCGCCGGCGTATTGAATGGCTTTTACAATGTTGTTGTATCCGGTGCACCGGCACAGGTTGCCTGAAATCCCCCAGCGAATCTCTTCCTCCGTTGGATTGGGATTGTTGGCCAGTAGTTCTGTAGCGCGCAGGATCATGCCCGGTGTGCAGAAGCCGCAATGGAGGGCGTGGTTTTCTTTGAACCCTTCCTGAAGCGGATGGAGTTGCCCGTCCTGAATCATTCCTTCAATGGTGGTAACGGATTTTCCATTGGCCTGTACGGCCAGCAAAGTGCAGGATTTTACCGACTTGCCGTCGAGCAAAATGGTGCAGGCACCACAGCTCGATGTATCGCATCCAATGTGGGTACCCGTGAGGTTCAACACTTCGCGAATCAAATGCACCAACAACAAACGGGGCTCTACTTCAGCCGTGTGTTGGGTGCCGTTGACAGTTACTGTAATTTGCTTAAGCATATTAAAAGGAGGTTTTAAGTCATTGAATGATAAACATTAACGTCCGGCTCTTTCCATTGCTTTGTGAATCATCCGCTTCACCAGCACGGCAACCATGGCACGTTTGTATTCTTCGCTGCCTCTTAAATCAGAAGAAGGACTGCAATCTTCAGCTGCATACTGTGCTGCTTCAGCGATGGAGGCATCTGTGATGGGTTTGCCCAGCAAAGCTGCTTCAGAACGGACAGCCCGTAGCGGCGTGGGGTTCACATTGGTCAGGCCAATGCCAATGGCCGAACAATTGCCTGAATCGTCGAGCGTCAATTGCACGGCTACGCCGGCAGTTGCATAATCTCCTACCTTTCTTTCCAGTTTGTGGTAAGCACTGCCCGTGCGCCCTCCGGGAATGGGAATTTGTATTTCAGTCAGGATTTCATCGGGCTGGAGGGCTGTCATGTAAAATCCGAAAAAGAATTCATCAATGGGTATCGCCCTTTCTCCGTCCGGCCCTGTAGCGATGACCGTGGCATTGAGCGCCAGCATCACGGCCGGGTGGTCATTGGCAGCATCGCCGTGTGCCAGGTTTCCGCCAAGCGTACCCCGATTGCGCACCTGTGGATCGGCAATCAATTTGGTGACATCTGCGAAAATGGGAAAATGCTTTTTCAGTAAATCTGAATGCTCTACTTCGGCTTCCCGGGTAAGTGCGCCAATTTTAAGCACACCCCCTTCTTCTCTTATGTGCGACAAGCCAGGAATCCCGTTGATGTCAATGAGGCATTCCGGCGTGGCAAACCTCAGTTTCATCATGGGAATCAGGCTGTGTCCACCTGACAGGATTTTGGCTTCATCGCCATACTTCTGCAAAAGCGAAATCGCTTCCGATAAAGTATTCGGAGCCTCATAATTAAAGGACTGAGCAATCATAAGTAATTCGTTTTAGGTATAAGCAAAATGCACAGACCTGCCGGAAAAGCAGTGTCTAAGTTGGTTTATTTTAAAAGTAATCAAATTGTTATGCGGCGTTTTAATACCAGTTTGTTCATTTTTCTCAGGTAGTTCAACAGGCTGCCATTGAGCCAGGCACCAGCAAAAACCACCCCAACACCGCTATAATAAAGCCATGGGCTAAATTCAATGATTACGCTGTACAACACCATCCCCAAACCGGTGAGGGCCAGCGCAAAGGCATAAATTGTTCTTTTGTCGCGAAAATTCAGCAGGATGCTGCCTAAAATGACCAGGCCAATAACAACAGTAATCGTGATGGTAAGCGGGGAAGCATGCAGGGTGCCAAATGCAACCGTTTTCCCGCTACACAATGCCATGGTACTGGAATAAGCCACGATGCAAAACGGGCATTTTGGCAACACTGCCAAAAAAATGCCCATCAATATCCCTGCTTTTTGTTTAGCCGGGGCTTTGATTTTAGCCCCCTGGCAGGGTTTACAATCGTGAACTTGACCTTCAACAAGCATTGGATGGTATGGTTAAAACAATGGCTGAAAGTAGCAACGCCTGGACTTGCTCAAATCTACGACAGTCAAAATGAAAAACCAAGACAATTGTTCACGATGAGGTAGGAAATCAGAAAAAAAAGCCGGAAACGATTGTTTTGTTCAAATTTTATTTCTGAACTCCAGTGGTTTACAATATGAAGACACTTCAATGACGGAAAGTGAAAGCGGATTACCTGTTGTAGCCCGGGAAGATCTATTAACCATAGCATAATCCAAATCAAATTTTCCGCCGTATGTAGGGGATATTTCAATTAACACCATCTAAAACTGATTTCAAATGTCTAACAACCTCTCAACCGTACAGCAAATTTATGCCTGCTTTACGCAAGGCAATGTACCGGGAATTTTGGCTAAACTTTCCGATGACGTGACTTTTTTTAATGGCTCAGATCCGGCAGTAGCTCCTTTCGGCGGCGAATTCAAAGGGAAGGATGGCGTCATCCAGTTCTTCAACGGGCTTGGGCTAACGACCCAAACGACTGCATTTGTTCCTGAAAATTTCAGGGAAGACGGCAACAAAGTGGTCAATGAAGTACGCCACGATGGCATTGTGACCGCGACGGGTCATCCGTTCAGTGTTAATGCGGAATTTGTTTGGACTTTCGACGATAAGGGAATGGTAACAGACTGGAAAGGCACAGGCGACTTTTCGAGTATCAATGCGGCTTTTCTGAATTGATCGCTGTTGGAAAGGCAAATTGGCAAAATGCAAATACACAGGCTAAAATATGGAGTCTGGCTTGCCAATTTGCCATTTGCCAATTTTGTCTTTTACCCCGCCAGGTCGTATGCGCGCCTGACCCACGCAAAAACTTCATCATCAATATCTTCTGGTTTTTCGATGCGGATTTT
>JABWAJ010000173.1 GCA_013361075.1 Saprospiraceae bacterium
CCAATTTTCCATTGATGTTTTTATCAGCCGTACCATTGCCGTTAGTGTCCATCCAACCGGCTTCCTTCAACAGCTGGCGGGCCTTTTCAGGGCTGTGTTCCAGTGGTTTCAAATCGGTATTGTTGTATTCCGAATTTGGATGAACAGGGCCAACTGCCCGTTTTCCAAGGCCACTGAAAATTACTTTGATGAATTCATCTACATCCAGCGCATGGGCGATGGCTTTGCGAACGCGTTTATCTGAAAGTTTGGGATTGCGGGTATTGACGTAGATGAGAAAATTGGTCAACATCAGCGGGGTATGGAAATTGTAACGGGCCATCAGATCCGGATTGTTCCGCAAGCTGTCAAATTGAGTGGGATCAATGTCGGCAGTGGCATCAATTTCTTCTGTGCGCAGCGCCTGCACCACGATGGTAGGGTCAGTAATGACCTGATAAATAAGGCGATCCGGGGAAGCCGTCAGGGTCACCTGGTCCATCCCTTCTGCCCACCAATTGTCTTTTTTGCTCAGGATGACCCGCGCGCCGGTTTCCCAGCTTTCGAGGCGGTAAGGGCCCGATCCGCTGACAAATTCCTTTTCGTTGGAAAACTTCGAGGCTTTAAAGGCTTCTGCAAAAGTTTTCAATGAGCCATCCGATTCGCTGAGCGCCTGGGCTTTTTCAGGTGTTGTCAAATCCTGCAAAGGAATATTCTTCAACAATCCACCTGCATCGTAGAGGTATTCGGGCATGATGGGAAAAGCGCCACAAACTTTTTCTTCTCCGATGATCTGCTTTTCACTGGTGTAAACCGTAAATTTTTTCGGATTGCCGGGATCCACCGTTACATCGCGGATCAAATCTACAAAAGTCCGCAACCTTGCTGCATCTACCAAAGGGTTTAGTATGGCTTTGAGGGTGAATACATAATCATTACCCGTAACTGGAGTTCCATTGTCCCATACTGCTTTATCATGAATTTCTAAGCTGTAAGCAATACCACCTTTCCAGGGGCCTTCTGTAATTTCTGTTGCCACTGGTCTGGATTTAAGCAGTTGAGGTTCAAGCACCAATGTTTGCGGGTTCACATACATCAGGTATTGAAAAATTTGGTTGTAGATCTGGCCGCCATAAGAAGTAGAAGACAAAATCGGATTCAACCGGTCTGGATCGCCGTCCAGGCGGACGATTACTTCATTGGTGGTGCGTTTCCAAGCAACGTCCTGATCGTTTTTCGGGTCGCGTTTGCAGAACACAAAGAGGAGTGTAAGGCATGCAGAAATGGTAAAAATGGAAAGGATGCGTTTCATGAGCGGTTAAAGTTGGTGAAAAAAAACGAAGCAAAATTACTGCTTTAAGGCAAACTCATTCACAAAAAATCCGGGGCGCAAAATGCTTGGCCGGGCTTCGAAGCGCTTGTGTATTACCAGGCGTTCCTTTGGTGCTAATAAAAAAATGCAAGGTTGTTCTTCATAAACGAGCTCCTGAAATTTCAGGTATAAGTCTGCACGCTTTTCTTCTTCCAGCGTCACCCGGATTTCGTCAATCAGCGCATCACTTGCTGCATTCCCAAAGCCAACGCGATTGCCCCCATCAGGTGTATCGCTTTCAGTATGCCAAAGCTGTTTTGGATCATCCGGCAACGGCTCTGCAACCCAGGCACCGCCATTCATCTCATATTCGCGGCGTTTCAGGGCTTCGATTAAAGCAGGAAACTCTTTAGGAATGACATTGATTTTGACTCCCGCTTTTGCTGCATTGTCTTTAAAGACCAGTGCCAGCCCCATGCTGAATTTGCTGGCAGCGCTGGCGAGGTAATCCAGCTCAAGCTCAGTCCGGTTTCCATTCAGGGATTTGTCCACCACCCCATTCCCATTGGTATCCTCCCACCCTGCCGCTTTCAACAAGTTTCGGGCCTCATCAATATTGTAAGGTATGGGGGTCAGGTTTTTATGATAATAAGCTTTGTCAGGATGGAACGGCCCTATAACCCGTTGAGCCATACCGGCATACAGATCCCGGATGACAGCGTCCAAATCAAGCATGTGGGCCAGTGCACGGCGCACCCTTTTGTCGCTTAATTTTGCATTGCGGGTGTTGAGGCCGATATAAAACAGCTGCAAAGCTGCCGGGGTATAAAAATTGTACAATGCCTGCATGGCTGAATCTTTCCGGATTTCGGAAAAATCATTCACATCAATCTGGCTGGCAACGTCAATCTCTTCACTTTTTAAGGCGGCCAGTGCCGTGACCTGATCCGGGATGATGTTAAAAACCACCCGGTCGGGTAAGGCACGCAGGGTAGCAGGTGCATTGGGGAGGTCATTTCCCCACCAGTCTGACTTGCGTTTCAGGCTAATTTGTTTGCCGGTAACCCATTCTTCCAGAGCATAAGCTCCGGAGCCATTGACAAAGCCTTTTTCCCGCGCAAACGGCTCGCTGTGCAGGCTTTCCGCGAAAGCGGCCAACGTGGTATCTCCGGAAAAGCGCGTAGCCTGATCCGGGTTGGTCAGGTCTTTCAGGGCATATCCGCGCAACTGGCCTTTGGGATCATAGTGATATTCAGGGTAAACCGGCATGGTGCTGATGGCAGGCTCTCCAAGAATGTATTTTCGATCGGTATACACCGTAAAACGTTTGGGATTGGCTGCATCAACCGTGAGGTCTTTTACAAAGTCGAGGTAACTTCGGGCAGGTGCACTGTTTACCTGCGGGACAAACAAGGCTTTAAAGGTAAACAGAGCGTCATTGCCTGTGATGGGTGTTCCATTATCCCAGACTGCGGCTTCGTGCAATTCGAAGGTATAGGCTATCCCGCCTTTCCATGGCCCATCTTCAATTTCTGTAACCCTGGGGCGGCTTTTCGCCAATTGGGGCTGCAATTCCATCGTTTCCGGATTGAACTGCAGCAAATTCAGAAACAGCAATTCATTGATGGTTCGGCTGTAAGCATTGACGGTAATGAGGGGGCTCAGGCGGTCAGGTTCGCCTGGCAATCTCGCATAAACAGTATTCTCAGAGCGACGAAATTTAGATTCACCGGAATCGCCCATGCAACCTGTCAGGAGCACGGTGATCAAAAACAGAAGGCCTTGAAGTGGTGTTCGCATATCCCAGGGTATTTTCGGTAATGAAGAATTTCACCCTAAGATAAGGAGCTTGCAGGGAATGTTGGAAGGAAAAGTTTTTAAAGCATGGCATTAAGGGTTGTTGCAATAATAATCGTCCGCTTGTAGAGGCAAATGGCGCCTGCCCTGCGACAGGGGTCACTTGCCTCGGCTTTAGTGGAGGAGGCCAGGATTATCCGCCCTGATTTGCATAAAAATACTTGCCGTGGCGGAAGAGGCCTGTAATCATTCAACGAAGATTAATTCCCAATATCCCCTCTTTTTGCTGCTTTTTTCAATTTTTTATTGGCATAAATCGCCACTTCTACCCGGCGGTTTTCCTGTTTTCCGGAAGTGGTAGCATTATCTGCAACCGGCTGGCCTTCGCCATAACCGATTGGTGTCATGCGGGAGGGCAGCACCCCCTGGCGGGCAAGGTAGTTGGAAACGGCTTTAGCGCGGCTCTCTGACAGCTTTTGGTTGTGATCTTCCGTACCGGTGTTGTCGGTATGGCCTTCGATAAGGATTTCGGTATCGTCATATTTTTGCAGGGTTCTTGCTAACTGGTTGAGGTTATCCCTTGTAGCTCCGCGAATTTGATAAGAGTCAACGTCAAAAAGCAATCCCGAATCGAACGTAATAAGGATACCCTCTCCGACGCGCTCAACTTTAGCGTTGCGCATGTCTTTGCGGATTTCGGCAGCCTGCTTGTCCATATAGTTGCCGATAAGGGCTCCGGCTGTACCTCCCACTGCAGCACCGATGATGATGCCCACAGCGGTATTGCCCGACTTCTTACCAATGATTCCGCCAGCTACCCCCCCAACCGAGCCGCCAATGATGGCACCTTTCGTTGCACGATTGGTTTTACAAGCCGGCGCAACCAGCAACAGGACCAGGAGAGGTAACGCAAAGTGAAAACGATTGATTCGATTCATTTTGAATTGATTATGATTAAAGTATTGTTCTACAGGTGCAATAATGTAAGCGCACGTTGGATTGGTTGAGTTCGCGAATTCGCTTCAGGCATGTTGTTTGTATCCAACAAAATAAACGAATTCAGCAACCTCAACCAATTCACGCGGCTACAACCTTGATCCCTGACAAATTTAAAAAACTCACCTTTGCCCTGCAAATCGGTTGTCCTGATTTAACGCGTCTTTGAAGCAAATCCTTTTCCAGGAATCTGTATTGAAAAGAAAATTAACTTTTCAAAAACGAACTATTGCCCCATCTCTTTAACTACCCGATCTGCTTTGTAGATGTACTTCAAGGCTGCGACAATTCCTCCGGCATGAACCGAAACGGTACGGTTAGCAACAGGGTCATAGATAAAATTACCTGGAAGCGACTCAATGTTGCCGTCAAAAACCAGGCCCACGGCCTCTCCTTTTTTGTTGATAATCGGGCTGCCCGAATTGCCGCCAATGATATCATTGGTAGAAACAAAATTCAAAGGTGCCCGGAGTAACTCAGCCGGCGGATTATTCCAACGCTCAGGTAACGCCCACGGGAATTTGCCATCGTTGCTGAAATAGCGGTCATACAATCCAAAATAAGTGGTTTTAACCGGTGCCGTTGTGCCATTGTAGTTGTATCCTTTTACCAGTCCATCCGCAAGGCGGAGGGTAAAGGTAGCATCCGGGGGAATGTTCAGGCCATATACCTGGAATACTTCATTGCCCACTTTCGCTTCAAGTACCCGGCGGGAAGGTCCGCTGGCACCAAACGCACCGGCAGCTTCCTTGTAAGCAGGGATCAGCAGCCGGCCTGCTTTCAGCAGAGGGTCTTTATCTTTAGCCCATTTTTCGGGCTTGCCTGCCAACATTTTTTCCAACTTGTCTGCATCGGCAAAATCTGTTTTCCCCAACAGGTCTTTAGCGGTTGCCAGTGCTGATTTTTCCAGGAGTTCTGAGACGTATTTATCGTTTGGACTGGCAAATTGCTGCAACTCCCTGAAAAGCGTGGCAAGCAGTTCCAACTCGAGTTCTTTGTCCAGGCCTTGCGCTGTTTCTTTGATTTGTGTACGAAGCGCCTCAAGGTCTTCCGCTCCGGCACCCGACTCGGCAGCTTTGATATAAGCATCGGCATAGTGCATCAGCAACAGTGCCTTGCCGCCATATGGGCTGGGAGCAAGCAAAGTTACTTCCGCAGCGTGGGGCGTCAGCGTTTTATAGGCATCTGCAATTTGTCGCCAGTAATCCGATCCTTTTGAATAGGCATTCGACTTGGATTTAATGTACTCTTCCATTGCTTTTTTACGCCCCATCAGTTCCGGGTCATGCATCCCTTTCACAATGCCGCCAATGGCTTTTACGCTGTTGGATAAGTTGAAAATTTCTTCCTGCACATCGTGCGAAGGGTTGCGCTTGTACTCTTCTTCCAGCACTTTCATGCGGTTGGAGAGCCAGGCGAGTTGAACTTTGTAGCGGTAATCGCGGTCGTATTCCAATTGGCTTACCGTGCGGTAACGTTCGGTGCTGCCGGGGTTGCCCACTACAAATACAACTTCGTTTTCACTAACCCCATCCGGGTTGATTTTAAAGTAGTTAGCTAAAGAATTTACAGGTTTTCCATTTTCATAAACCCGCCAGAAAGTGCAATCGAGGGTATACCGAGGGAAAGTAAAGTTGTCCGGATCACCGCCAAAAGCGCCCAATGCCAGTTCAGGAATCAATACGAGGCGAACATCGTCATAGCGTTTGTAGCCGTACAGCGAAAACCGCCCTCCGTTGTAATAGGTTACTTTTTCGATTTCAAGGCCGGCCCATTCAGGCATTTTGCCATACTGCGCCATGAGGGCCTTTAAAGTAGAATCCCGAAGCGTTGCTGTTTCTTTATCCGTTTTAGATTTGGCAATTGCCTCGGTAACCTGTTTGGTCACATCAGCAATTTTGACCAATTGCTTGACAAACAACCCTTCCACCCGGCGTTCTTCTGCTGCTGTTGCTGCATAAAAACCATTTTTGTCGAAGTCTTCTCCCGGTTTCATAATCGCCCCCACTTCACCGCGCGAGCAATGGTGATTGGTCATCAACAACCCTTCCGGAGAAACAAATGATGCCGAGCAATAATTAGAAAATCGCAATGCCGACATGCGGATGTGTTCCACCCACTTGTCGTCTGCGCGAAAACCATACGTTTTTTCAAAATAATCAAACGGAGCCTGTTCCAGGGTCCACATTTTGCCAAAATCAAACCGATCGGGTTCGCCGGACATTCCGGTTTTGGCTGGTTGTGCCCATGCAAAAACAGGCATTAACAAAAGTATCCAAAGCGCTTTGGATGTGCGGAATGGTGTCATATCTGCATGCATTTTTTAGAAAAAATTGGTTAGCGGCACAAGGTAAGGAAAATTTTTGCCTCACCTCCTGAGCTTAAATCACACTTTGTTTTTACTAAAATTTTGTGTATCTTTGGAAAGGGTTGGCGAACAACCTTATAAATGTCAAAAGCCATGACAATTTCCGACCAAATCAAACTTAAAGACATCCAGTCGGCCTTCAGCACCTTGTTTCCTTACCTCAAATTGGTTTTCTACTCGGGCCACCACGCGGTGGAAACCGGTTCGCCCAAAACGACCGAGTTGGACGAGGAAAAAACCATAGGCGAAGTGCGTTCCGTTCACACCGACAGTACCGATCTCGTCATCAGCGGAGACATGTACGTAAGCGAACTGGAGCAGTTATTCGACAAAAAATACGGGCTCAACGTACAGGTTTTCAGAAAATCGGGTAAGCTTTGGATGCAGACAACAGCTACCGATAATTGGACCTTAGCCGAGCAAAACCGGAAAGGCGGCTCTTCGGTTGAAGCCTGGATTGAGCAGCACGAATTATAGTAAATGGTGGCATGCGGACAAAACAAAAGCACGGTTGGGTAGTTCTTATGTATAAAATTATGCCATGAAAAAGAGGATCCAGCTGTTTTTGTCTTTTGTTTTTCTATTGAGCTTTACTGCGTGTTCACAGGCGCAAAAAAAAGGGGCCGCTTCTATGGCGGAGCAACCCGCTGCGGCATCTCCTGTGGTGGCAGTGAATCAGGAAGGTTTGGAAAAAATCGTCGTTGCCCAGGGATGTTTTTGGTGTGTAGAAGAAATTTTTGAAGCCGTAAAAGGTGTAAAATCAGTCGTTTCGGGCTATTCAGGCGGAACAGAAAAAAATCCGACCTATGAAGAAGTAGGCAGCGGCAGCACTTCACACGCCGAAGCTGTTGAAATCACCTACAATCCCGCGGAAGTTTCCTACGAACAATTGCTGAAAGTGTATTTTAACTCCGGCGACATTACCCAGGTCAATGGTCAGGGCCCTGACCACGGCAGGCAATACCGGTCTATAATTTTCTACAACAACGATGAGCAGAAAAAGCAGGTAGAAGCCTACATCAAAAAGCTGGAAGCCTCCGGGAAATACCCTGCCGGAATTGCGGTTGAAGTAACGCCGTTCACCAAGTTTTATCCAGCTGAAGATTACCACCAGGATTTTGTAAAACTTAACCCCAACCAGGGTTATGTCCGGGCTGTATCCGTGCCGAGGTTCAAAAAAGCCATCCAGCATTTTCCAGAACTGCTAAAGTAGGCATGTCGAAACATGCCTGCTTTAGCAATTGAAATGGGTAGGGTTTAATACGCTTTTGCAAACAGCACCCTTTTTGACGAGGGCTTCCCTGTCAAAACACAGACTCCTGTTTCTTCAGGCGCATCCAGCGGAATGCAACGGATGGTGGCTTTTGTCATTTCCTTGATTTTCAGCTCTGTTTCAGTCGTACCATCCCAGTGCGCGGAAACAAATCCGCCTTTGTTCTCGAGCACGGAAACAAAATCATCCCAGGTATTCACTTCGGTTGTGTATGCTGTTCGGTGTGCTTTTGCGCGGTTAAACAGGTTCTCCTGGATGTCGCGAAGGAGCTGATCCACGTATGCTGCAATGCCGTCGAGTGGCACGCTGGTTTTTTCTTTGGTATCGCGCCGGGCCACTTCGACCTGTCCGGCATCCAGATCGCGTTGCCCCAGGCCGATGCGCACCGGTACGCCAATCATTTCGTATTCGGCGAATTTAAAGCCGGGCCGGTTTTGGTCGTCCGTATCTACTTTTACGGAGATGCCTTTGGCGCGAAGTTGGGCAACGATTTTATCGGCGGCTTCCAGGAGCTCCGGGAATGGCTTTGGAATCGGCACAATCACTACCTGAACAGGAGCGAGTTTCGGTGGCAAAACCAGGCCATCGTCGTCGGAGTGGGTCATGATCAGACCGCCTACCAACCGGGTAGAAACACCCCATGAACTTGCCCATACGTGCTCCTGCTGATTTTCTTTGTTGAGGAACAGCACGTCAAATGCTTTGGCAAAATTTTGGCCCAAAAAGTGGGACGTACCTGCCTGCAGCGCTTTGCCATCCTGCATCAAAGCTTCGATGCAGAAGGTTTCATCGGCACCCGCGAAACGTTCGTTGGCAGTTTTGATGCCTTTGATTACCGGCATTGCCATGAATTCTTCCGCAAACCGGGCGTAGACGTCCAGAATCAGACGGGTTTCTGCCATGGCCTCGTCGGAACTGGCATGAGCAGTATGGCCTTCCTGCCACAAAAACTCTGTGGTACGCAAAAACGGACGCGTACGCATTTCCCAGCGGACTACATTGGCCCACTGATTGATCAGGATGGGCAGGTCGCGGTAGCTTTTGATCCAGTCTTTATAGGTATGCCAGATGATGGTTTCAGAAGTAGGTCGAACAATGAGTTCTTCTTCCAATCTGGCTTCGGGGTCCACAATCACACCGGCGCCGTTGGGGTCGTTTTTGAGCCGGTAATGCGTCACTACGGCGCATTCTTTGGCAAAACCCTCAACGTGGCTGGCTTCCTTGCTCAGGAAACTTTTGGGGATGAACAATGGGAAATAGGCATTTACGTGCCCGGTCTCCTTGAACATTGCGTCCAATGCATCACGCATTTTTTCCCAGATGGCAAAACCGTGTGGCTTGATCACCATACAGCCCCGTACCGGAGAGTTATCGGCGAGGCGTGCTTTGCGCACAATATCGAGGTACCACTGCGAATAATCGTCGGCTCTGCTTGTAATTTCCTTAGCCATGAATTGAATTTCTTTTTGTTGTAAAGAGCTCGTTATCAGTGTTAAAAAGACTCAACCAAAGATTCTTAACAATTGTTAAAATACCTGGCTAAGAACTTTAACGGCCTGAAAGCCTGATTTAAAAAGGCCTTAACTAAAAAATAGGCACAAAAGTAATAATTTCGGGTTTGTAAACTGAGATCAGTTCATTCTAAATGCGCTTTTAAAAATCCGCTTATGAAAAAGATAAATTTATTGGCGTTTGCCTTCCTTGTACTGGCCTTAGGCTTCAGCAACCTCGCTTTGGGCCAATACGATGATTTGTACTACGATCCCGATCGGGATGCCGGAACCACCTACACTACCGGCGCTGACAGAACCCAGCCTTCCGGCAACACCGTTGCTTCCCGTTACGACGAAGAAGAAGGTGACTATGACAACAACGCAAGCTACGGCCAGGGGTATGACGACG
>JABWAJ010000174.1 GCA_013361075.1 Saprospiraceae bacterium
TAGTCTTCTTCTGCAGGCGGCAAAACAACAGTCGTTTCAGATGGTGGATTTTCTGTCTCCTGTTGATCTGAAGGACGGTCGGAGCGACAACTGCTCAATGTAGTGATTGCCAATAAAATGAATGAGAAATATTTGAAATTCATGATCGGTCAAATTTCAAAATCAACACCGCGACGCAACAGGTCTTCGTATTTTTCTTTGGCCAATTGCTCATATTTAACCTTGTCAAAGCGATAAAGTTTTGCAGGCCGGTGGGCCACCCCTTCCTGGCGGCCTTCTTCTTTCAGGATGCCTGTTTTCAGGATCCGGGTTCTGAAATTGCGCTTGTTCAGTTCTTTTACCCCAAGAATAGTCTCGTATAATTGTTGGAGCTGGGACAAGGTAAATTGTTCAGGCAACAATTCAAATCCGATGGGCTGGTAACGGACTTTAGCACGAAGCCTGTCAATCGCTACCTGAAGGATGAGTTTGTGGTCGAAAGCCAGTGGCGGTAAGGTATCTATGTCAAACCAACTCACGTTGCTGGCGTCGGAAGCGGCGCTTACCGGGTGTTTGGCTAAGTTCACCAATGCAAAATATGCAATGCTGACTACCCGCCCCCTTGGGTCACGCTCAGGAGCCCCGAATGTGTACAATTGCTCAATAAAAACCCCTTTTACTCCGGTTTCTTCTTCCAGTTCCCGCAAGGCAGCATCTTCCGGAGCTTCGTCAATGTCTACGAAGCCGCCGGGCAACGCCCAGCAATCTTTAAAAGGGTCGTGAAGACGTTCAATCAACAATACTTTCAGCTTGCTGCTTTGATCCAAACCGAAGATCGCACAGTCAACAGTTAAGGCAGGACGAGGATATTCGTAAGTGTACGGCATAGGGTGGTCTTTGGATACGGAACGAGTTCATGGCAAACATCCCTGTTGAGAAATCAGGAATGTTTGCAATGCTCGCCAAAGAAACGAAAATCCATTCACTGTACCCGCAACTGTTGCCCTAATTTAATGTTGATGGAGTCCATATTGTTTAGTTTTTGGATCGCATCAACAGTTGTGTTGTACCGTTGTGAGATATTCCAGAGCGTATCTCCCTTCTGGACCGTATGGTAGACAGGGCGTGCCGGGGTACCAGGTGCATTCACTGTCGTATCCGGAACTGGTTTGACCGGCGGGGTAACGGCCGGCTCCCCAAAAGGATCTTCTTCTATAGGGCGGGGGTCAGGTTTTGCAGTTGGTTTGTTCTGAGGAACAGTTGGGGTTGTCGGAGGGGTAGTCGGTTTGTTTTCAGGAACAGTGGTTGCCGGAGGTACCGTCGGTTTGTTTTGGGGCACGGTTTCCGGAGTAACAGGTTTTTCAGGTTTGTTTTGTAATGGCGGATTTTCCTTTACCGGCGGCGTATTCGGGGCTGTTTCTTTAATGATCCAGTCCGGATCTATGGGGGCATTTTCTTTTTTATGATCTTCCAGCAAGGCAGGCCTGTCTTTTTCCTTTACCTTTCCTCCCCGCAACTTAATGCGCTGCCCCGGGGCTGGTTCCTGGGGCTCAACGAGGCGATTGCGCTTGTAAAGCTTGGAAAGTTTTACCCCGTATTGTTGCGAAATGATTGCCATGGTTTCATTTTCGCGCACATCGTGCCAGGTTTGGCGACCGCGGTAAGCATTGCGTTTGGGCTGGATATAAACAATTGCGCCTTCGCTCAATTGCTGGTTGCCATCGGTTAATCCTTCGTTGTATTGCAACAAGGTACGCAGGGCAATATCCGTCCGCCGGGCAATTTCTGCGAGTGTTTCATTCGGGCTGGCCAGCACGTAGCGTACATCGTTGATCCGGAGGGCATCCGATTTGACCACACCATCCGGCGATTCGATGTCCACCGTTGTCATCCTGTCGTATTTGTGCAACTCATAGGTTTCGATCACCTCAATAAGTTTTTCGGCATAGGTACCACTGGTGGCATATCCGGCGCGTTTAAGCCCTTGCGCCCAGCGCCGGTAGTCGGTGACTTCTAACCGGAATAGCGGGCCGTAGCGTTCTGTTTTTTTAGGATCCCGCAAAAACTCGGAATGTGCTACGAAACAAGCTTCCGCCGTTTTGTACACCCGGAAACACGATTCGATGAGTTTGCCATTTTCATCGTATTCGTCGTCTTTTTTGTCATAGGTTTTTCCTTGCCAGTCGTTGCCGCATTTGATGCCAAAATGGTTGTTGGCCCGGGTAGCAAGGTCGCTTTTCCCGGCATTTGACTCCAGCAAGCCCTGCGCTAATTTGATGCTGGCCGGAATACCGGCTCGTTCCATCTCCCGCACGGCAATTTCGTCGTAGGCTTCGATGTATTCCAACCAGTCCTGACGAACCTGCATCTGCGCTTGAGCAGCCTGAAGGAACAGGCATGCAAAGACTGCTAAAAAATTGATTTTCTTTATCATAGAATAAAAGAAGGTTTTGAATACTTGAATGCCAATATCAGGAAAACGCCTGTGCGGAGAAAAACAGATATACGCAGGCTTTTGATTATCTTTTTGTTAACTTTTGCCGGTTATAAAAACAATGTCACCAAAAAGACACCCACTGCTGAGATGAACCCAATCATAAAAATATTGTACGCAGTAGTCAGGTATCGGTACTTTTGATCGAGCACTTTCCCCAGGTTGTAGAGGTCGCGCGCCATGTTGCCGTAAAGCAATTCCCCGTCGCGCAGTGCAGCATCCAGGGCTGCTTCATAACGATCGGGGCTGAGTGTTACGAAGTTGCCGAAAAAAACGATGTTTTTTTGAGCAACTTCCGGGGAGTGATTTTTTTCCAGCAACCGGGTCACCTTTGGACGGGCCGATAATACCGCAAAAATCAGAGAAGCAAGGCCACTCACCAGAAAAATAACCGCCGGCAACATTACCACCGGGTTGGTTTCAGAAATATTGCGATAGGAAAGCGCTGAAATCAATACGCTGATGAGGATTGTATTGACGCTGATCATGATGTTGGCTTTGTTGTCGGCAATGGCGCTTAGATTGATGTGAGTGCGGTAATTGGTCCGGAAAAAGGTTTGAACAGCCCCGCCGGGTACCCGTTTGGAAATCCCCTGAAATGGTCGCGGTGCTGAATCCAATCCCGTTCTGCTGCCCTTTTCCATTCGGCTTTTTTGTTGCAAAAACCGTGCACCCAAAGCTTGCTCATAACGAATTTTTGCGGCATGGGTATACAGTTTTACCTGAAGCAGCTCCTGCATTTGTAACGTATGCCAATCCCGTTCGGGAAACTCTTCATTCATCATCAAAAAGCGCTCCAGCCGCAACAATGTGCTTTTTTCAGCGCCGTTTTCAATGTACAGGCAAACCTGCCAGGCATCCGACAGGTATTTGGCTTCTGTTGTTTCAGGCTGTTGTTTCTCAAAAATGCTTTGGATGCATTGGGAGACACGGTTTTGCAGGGGATGGGATTCAAGAAACCGGGCCGCCGTCCGGAGGCTGTGTGCCATTGGATTGCGGTAGTCAAAAAGGTAGCCGGTTAGCAGGAATTGTGCCGAAAGCCGCACAACATCACGGGTTTCTGCTTCGGTTTGGGCTTGCTGGCAAAGCGCATCTGCTTTTTCAGTGAGTTCCACGTTCAGGGCATAATTGTGAAAGACCAGCCGCGCATCCTGGTGCTCGTTGTAAAGGTCTAATACAAAACCAGCTGCATCCATGTGGTTGCTTGTCATAGAGACGGGTATTTGCTGTTTTTCCATGATGAGCAAAGGTAAGGGGTTTCGTTTAATTTCAAATTGTTTCTACTTTTGCCCGTTCAATCAAAGATCCACCCGCACGAGGTGGAGGCAAAACAAAAAACATGGCAATACTTGATGGCAAACATTTGGCTGCAATCATCAAAAAAGAACTGGCTGCTGAAGTTGTAACCCTGCAGGCCGAAGGCAAACGCGTGCCGCACCTGGCAGCAGTTTTGGTAGGTGATGATCCGGCAAGCCAGGCCTATGTGGGCAACAAAGTCAAATCCTGCGCAGAAGTTGGTTTTCAATCTACCTTAATTCGCCGGCCCGCCGATGTAAGCCAGGCTGCGTTAATGGAAATTGTTGCTGCCCTCAACAACGATCCGGAAATAGATGGCTTCATCGTTCAACTGCCCTTACCCAGGCATCTCCGGGAAGATGAAGTTACACTGGCCATCCGCCCTGATAAGGATGTAGACGGTTTTCATCCGGTTAATTTCGGTCGCATGGCTCAGGGATTACCGGCGTTTCTGCCCGCTACCCCCTTCGGCATATTGGAAATGCTCCGGCGCTACGAAATTCCTACCTCCGGCAAAGAAGTCGTGGTTGTAGGCCGCAGCAATATTGTCGGAACACCGATGAGCTTATTGTTGTCCCGTAAAGGCTATCCGGGAGATGCTACAGTCACGCTTTGTCATAGCCGTACCAAAGACATTGCTTTCCATACCCGGAGGGCTGACATCCTGATTGCAGCGATAGGCAGCCCCGAATTCATCAAAGCAGACATGGTGAAAGAAGGTGCAGTGGTCATTGACGTTGGCATCAACAGGGTGGAGGACCCAGCGGCTCCAAGAGGGTATCGCCTTGCCGGCGATGTAGACTTTTCCGGCGTCGAACCTAAAGCTTCATGGATCACGCCAGTGCCCGGTGGTGTTGGCCAGCTCACCGTTATCGCCTTGCTGATGAATACCCTTAAAGCGTATAAAAAAGAAGTCTTTTGATGGAAGTATACCGTCGGTTTTCAATCCAAACTGCGCCAGAATGGCGGGAAATTTTGCTTGCCTTCCTTGCGGAGATGCCTTTCGATTCGTTTGAGGATACCGATGAAGGCCTGAATGCCTACCTGCCACCGGGCGGCGATGCTTTGGAAACAGAGCAGCAATTAAAACAATTGCAAGCCGACTACGCCTTTCACTATTCGGTGGAAGCGCTGAAAAACGAAAACTGGAATGCAGTATGGGAATCCAATTTCCAGCCGGTTCAGGTACGTGATTTTTGCGGGATTCGGGCCGAATTTCACCCTCCTTTTGAAGGAGTTCAATACGAAATTGTCATCCAGCCCAAAATGGCTTTTGGAACAGGGCATCACGAAACCACCTGGATGATGATGGACCAGATGAGCCACCTGGATCTGCAAGGGAAGCTTGTCTTCGATTTTGGCTGCGGAACAGGGATTTTAGCCATTCTCGCCGCTCAGTTGGGAGCTACCCGGGTAGATGGTGTAGACAATGAATATCCAGCTTATGAAAACACCCTGGAGCATGCCCAACGGAATGGAGTAGGGGACAAAATCAACGCTTTTTATGGTTCTTTGGATGATGTGCCACCGGCTGCTTACGACCTCATCCTGGCTAACATCAACCGCAACGTCATTTTAGCTTCCATGCCCGAGTTGCGCAAACGCCTTTCGGAAAATGGCCTGTTGCTTTTGTCAGGTATTCTGCACGAAGATGAACCCGCCATCATGGAAGCTGCTGTAGCCCATCAATTCCGCGGTTTGGCACAACAAAAAAGAGGGAATTGGATGGCGATATTGCTGGGGTAGTAGCACACTTTAGTGTTTTATCCCTACCCTCCAACCAACGATTCCAATCAACCCCAGTATGCCCATCCCTGCCCAGATCATCCAGCTTTCCTGGCGGTAAATCGGTGCATCGTCACCTATTGCCGTAAAGGCTGCCCAATAAACCGGGTGCGCATCGCGGCTGTCACTCTCTTTAATTTGAGTCAGTTTGGCTTGTCGCAAAGCTTCTGCTTTACCGGCACCGGTTTTCAGGTTTTCGAAAAACGCCGTCATCAGTCGTTTGTTGGCGATGTCATTGATGGACCAAAACGTTGTCAGTACACTACGTGCGCCGGCATAAAGGAAAGCCCTCGCCAGGCTTACTACCCCTTCTCCTTTGTACAAGGCACCATCAGCCGTTTCGCAGGCGCTGAGCACAACCATAGAGGCAGCAGTCAGGTCGAGAAGGTATAAATCTTTGACAAACAAGGAATCATAACCATTGTTTCCATCCGACAACACGACAAATGAAAAATTTCCTGCTGTGGTATTGGCCTGTGCGTGGGTGGCCAGATGCAGCACCCCAAATCCGGAGGCTGATTGCCTGAAATTTTCCACCGAAGCCCGGTTCCCGGTAAAAACAATGCCGTCTGTTTTGCTCCCGATGGCTTCTACCGTCTGGATATTGTATTCAAGAGAGGCCAGCCCGCCACTGCCGGTAAAAGCCGGGGCGAACCCGCCGAAATTGCGCTTGCCCCCGGGCATGTCCTCCAGAGTAGCCTGAAGGGTAGCTGAATAACCATACCCAATGCTGTGTTCTAAAAGCAAATATGGGTAATCATTGAAACGGCAGGGCACGGAGGGCTCTTTTGTCAGCAGTGCATCAAATGGAAGGTAGGCGAGTACCCCGGCCGGAATGATGGTCAGCTGCCGGGGCAACTGCCTGTTTTTTCCTGCCGGTGCCACCAGTTTTTCGTAAAGCTTCCGGGCATAGTCGGTATACGTTTCGCAGGATTTTTCCTGCCCGGTAACGGATTGCTGGTGTGCCACGATGCTGTTGCGCAGGGTGATAACCCAATCTTCCAGAGGAAAGTCTTTTGCAATAGAGAGGACGTCAAAATGGTCGCGGGTCAGCACAAAAAGGAAAATTTCCGAAGTGCCGACAAAATATTCCAGCACTGCTGCCTGGTTGTCTAAGCGCTGCCGGACCGCTTCAGGAGTAACGCTGCTGAAGTTATATTTCAGGTTGTAGTATTGAGGATAGGCCGCTTCAATTTCCTGCATCCAGGTCGCATAGGTCTGCCGGGCATTCCAAAGGGTGGTTTTCAGGCGTTGAAGTTCACTTTCCGGAAGCCCCCGGAGCCCCGCCTGGAACAAGCGCTCCTCAGCCAGGGCAACATCTGCCTGTAACTGGCTTTCCTGACTTTGTGTTTCTTGCGGAATTCCGGCAACATTTTCAGCATCGGCTTTTCGGAAAGCTTCCATCAGTAAAATGGCACGACTGCGTTCAGCAAAGGTGAAGGCCTGATTTTTATAGGATGCATCGCCGGTCAATTGCCAAAGTTGGAGGGCTATGGCGATGGCATGCTCGCAGCGTTCGTAGCTCTCCTCAATGTTGTTGAGTTTTGAAGATTCATAGTGGTACGACTGACGCAGCAGTTTTTCTGCTTCGAATATCAGCTCGTGGCATTCCAGGGCAGCCTGAAGGTCTTCAGGCTCGCCACATTGGCGAAAGCGAATGCGCAAGGCTTCTGCTTTACCGGAAAGTGCTTCCATCAGGGTGTTTTCGGCATAAAAAGAAGCTGCGGGTGGGTTGTCCCGGAAATCCTGCGGAGAAAAATTTTCCAAAACGCTTTGCAGGGCTTGTTGAAAATAAGCCAGCGCTTGATCCGGATCGGTTTCCATAAAAATTTTCCCCCTGGAAATCAGCAATTTCCCGATGTCGCGGCTGTTCCGCTGGCCATAAAGTTCGGTAAAGGTCTGAAAAGCGGTGCCAAAAGCCCGGTCGGCTTCCGGCGTTCGCTTCATTTGGTGGTAAATATTGCCAAGCAGCGACCAGATAATGGCCTGATAATGCCGTGCATAAGTAAATTGATATTCTGTCACTGCTTTTCCAAAATGGTTTTCGGCATTTCGGGCATAACGCTCTGCATCTCTGAGTTTATTGGCTGCGAGGCAGGCTTTGGCATAATTTCCACATAGCAACCCTTTTGCCACGTAGTCGAGATCAGGCAGCATCAGGCCTTTACGGCAACTGGCCATGGCAGCTTCATGACGCCCCATGGTTTCGTACAGAATGCCCAGATCGCTGTAGGCCTCGGCAGCCAGGCCATTGTCGCCGCTTGCCTGTGCAATGGCGCGGAATTTTTCCAGCAGGACCTCTGCTGCTTCGTAGTCACCAAGCCGTGTATCCACATTGCCGAGTGCCTGAAAAATGTAAACCGCCGTCTCTGCATCTTCCTTTTTGAGCCGGTCAACCAGGATTTTTTTTGCTTCGTTGTAATACCTGGCTGCATTGTGGTATTGTTCCAGCCCATAATTGAAGGCATGGGCCAGATTGACATAGAGCCAGCCCAGTTCTTCCCATTCTTTTGGGGTTACAGGTTGCCGCCAGAGTTGTTCCGGGAGGCAGGCTTTGAAATAGGGCAGCGATTGCTCCGGCAACCCTTTTTCATCGCGGTAAACATTGGCAACGGCTTTGCAGGAAGCAATCCAATTGATGATGTCGTCTTGTTTCCGGTAAATTTTCAAAGCTTTTTTCAGTTGGTCAATCGCAGCCTCCGGACAGTTTTCGCGGGCCTGAGCAAGGGCAGCTTCTTTATGAGCGACAGCCTGATCAGCTTTGTTGTTGCAATAAGCACCCGCAGCCTGTACTAGCAACAGGCTGAATAACAAGAAGTAGCGCATAAGGGAGGGTTTTATTTTGATTCTGTATAAACAATCCACAAACTGAGCAAGATGATCAGCGCAAGCAACAGTACCAGCCAGAGTGGCATGGCCCCCGGATCTCCGCCGATGCATTCCTCGCATTGCAGTATTGCCTGGGCTTCTACACTTGCTGTACTGCCGTCAGCAACTAAGGCTGAAGGTTTTACAGGGATCGTACAAACAGGGGTTCCGTTCGGATCGTCAAACCGGATGCAGGCGACAATTTCTCCAATGTCGGCCAGATTGGTTCCTGCTTTTGTCAGGGCACTGAACACAATCTGACCATAGGTCATCGGGTGTCCTTCGCCGTATTCCCACACTGAATGAATGGCAAAATTCAGGAATTTCCAGGTAATCGTGTTGTCTGCTGCGTTGCGCTCCAGTTCTACAGCGCTGTTGGTAGCTGCCTCCTGGAGTGTTGGGTGTATTTTGATTGGTGAATTGCTGATGCTGTTGATGTCAACTCCTTCAGGAAAGTGCACCGTCACATAAATATTGCTGGTAGCTACATGGCCGTCATTTACAAAATCAACCGTACACAATAATTTTTGTGCCCCATCAGTATTGGCTGGACAACTGCACACGTCTACCCGCATCTGATTGGGGTCGTGCGCTTTTGAGAGACTCGAAGTGACCAGTTGCAGGTCCAGAATATTGGCAGAAGGCTGAAAGGCAACGTTGCCCGGTGTTGATTGTCCCGACGGGTTCAACTGGGTGAATATCTGGCCGAAAATAGCTTCGAGGCTGTTGGGCGATAACATGGCACTAACGCCGAGGCTTTCTGCCAGAGCCGCATCGGATTGTGTAAGACTGCCTTGTAAATCGCTCGTCATCACCGCCAGAAACTTCACCCGGCCCTGTTCTTCGTCCGGAAATTTGTCGAGCAGGTTCGGATCGTTTTTGAATTGGATGAACAAATGGCGTTCTTCGTTGAAAGCCAAAGAATCAAACCGCCAAAGCAGGGCATTTTTAAATGACTGCCCAATTCTTGCGCCCGATCCAAAAATGCCGGTATTCAGTTGAATGGTCTTTCTCAGGGTTTTAGGAAAATAAAACAGGGTAGTATCATTTTTAAAACTGCCAAATTGCGGAACGCCGGCAATTTCCGACAAGACAATCGTGGTGTCGCCACTGCGCCGGTTTATCTGTACCCGTTCGATCGGGCTGTTAAAGAACAGGTACAAGTTCCCATCCAGCGTAACCCCTTCTTTAAAA
>JABWAJ010000175.1 GCA_013361075.1 Saprospiraceae bacterium
ATCGTTCTTATATCGTGCGACGGGATAAGGTGAGCGCCTTTACACAGGGCGAAGTGGAGGTAAGAGGAAAAACGTTGCCGGTCAGTGCCCAATACAAGGGGAATTTACGATGGCCATAGGGTCAGAAAATTTTCTGCCCCAACGGGGAAAGGTCTACCCTAACGAAAAACAGCCTTGACGCAAGTGGCGAAAGGCTGCTCGAAAAAATCCAACTTCAAAAGGGGGTAAAGCTGAAGAAAAACTTTACCAAAAAATATCTTGACGGAATTAATTGTGCGTTCAGGAAACCGGTTTGCGGAGTAGAAAAATTTCTACCTCCAAATAAGGGGATAAAAGATGTGTGTGATTGCAGACTTTAGTGTTTGAACGAACAACACCGCTTTGTTATCATTAAGATACACAGGAAAGTGGCCATAAGCCGTTTCCTATGCTTCCGGGTACAAAAGTAATACCTTATTGCACAAAACTCAATAGTTTAGATAAAAAAAATCCAATATACTTTTGATTTATCCCTACTTATCCACATACTGTGGATTATTTATGGTAAAAAGTGCACTGGAAAACTTAATTTTGTGGTTTCTGTCAAACCCTGCTAAGCGCTTGTCCGGAATGCCAGCAAGCTCTAAACAAGTAAATCCGATATACTATGAAGTTCAGCATTTCTTCTTCCGAATTGCTCAAGCAGTTGCAGATTGCGGGAGGTGTAATCAGTTCCAATCCGGTACTGCCCATTCTTGAAGATTTTCTTTTTTCCATATCTAACAATAAATTAACCATTACCGCGACCGATCTGGAAACCTCCATCACGACTGAACTGGAAGTGATGTCGGATTCTGATGGTATGGTTGCAGTGCCGGCCAAAATCCTGTCGGAAACGCTGAAGGCATTGCCACAGCAGCCCATTACCTTTTCGGTAAACGACGAAAACTTCGGCATTGAAATCACTTCAGCCTACGGAAAATATCGCCTTGCCGGCGAAAACGGACAGGATTTCCCGCGCATCCCCGAGCCGGATGCAGTAGATACCGTGAGCCTGCCTTCTGCCCTGCTCATCAAGGGGGTCAACAAAACCATTTTCGCTACCAGTAGCGATGAACTGCGCCCGGCCATGACCGGCGTTTATTTCCAGGTGGATTTCAACAAGCTCATCATGGTGGCTACCGATGCGCACAAGCTGGTAAAATATACTTTTTCAGAGGTGACCAGTGAGGTCTCCACCGCTTTCATTGCGCCGAAAAAAGCGCTCAATCTGCTCAAAAACGCGCTGCCTTCCGGCGAAGAAGTAAAGCTTGCGTTCAACAAAGCAAATGCCTTTTTTTCCTTTGGCAATACCCAGGTCATCTGCCGGCTCATTGATGCCCGTTACCCGGATTACAATGCGGTGATTCCGGTAGACAACCCAAACCTGCTGACGCTACCGCGCATTGACTTCCAGAATTCCCTGAAGCGCATTGCCATTTATGCCAATAAAACGACCAACCAGGTCATTCTGAACATCACCGAAGGCAACCTGACCGTATCGGCCCAGGACCTCGATTTTTCTAACGAAGCTACGGAAGTGCTGCCATGCACGTATGAAGGGGGTGCCATGACCATCGGCTTCAATGCCAAGTTTCTGGTAGAGATGCTGGGCGTGCTGGAATCAGACGACATCAAGCTGGAATTGTCTTCTTCTACCCGTGCAGGCATTCTGCTGCCCGGCGAAGAAACGGCAGGCGAAGAGATCCTGATGCTGGTGATGCCCGTAATGTTGAGCAACTAGTGGCCATTTCTATAGTCTGGCCTTCTACTATTTGCTCGCATACGCCTTAAAATACTTGCACTCCCGAATGGCTTTGGCATAAAACCGGGTGTCGGAGTAATTTTCTTTTAAAATATTGAAATAGAAATAGGTGCGCGGAACCTCTTTTGCAGCTGACTTCACATAATAGTCATTCCGTTCGCATTTGGCGGCCATAAACGCAGCCTTGGCGGCCAATTCGGGGTCTTCGGCCAGGATGCGGGCTTTTTCAAAATAAAATTGGGCATGAGAGCAATCGAACACTTCGCGATTGCCTCCCGGATAGAGGTGGTGAGGCGTGACGTTGTCGCCGTCTTTCAAGTAGCGCCTTTGCATGCTGGCCCCGCTGCGGTAGGCATCGGCAGCTTTCCAGCTGTAGCCAAAATAAGTCATGTTGTACAAGGCGGTGCCGATGCGGTAAAATCGCCCGGCAGCGAGGTTGGCTTTGGTTTCTGCTTTAGCGCGGTATTCTAACTCCAGCAGTTCTTCGATGAGCTTACCCCGGTTGTAGCGCGCCCCAATGCTGTCGGGAATGCGGCAATGCACACAATCGTTGAGACGGTCCACAAAGGGATAAAACGTGCCGTAGCTGTCCCATTCTTCCCGGTTCATTTCTTTCAGCACCTCCAGCGCGGCTTCCAGCCTAAACTCTCCCAGCAGCATGGTCGCCCGGAGGTCAAGCAGGTCGTTTTCGATGGTAGAGCCGTCTTCTTTTTCAATCATGGCGCGTTCCAGGCGGTTGGTGGTCTCTTTCCGGGTGGTCCGCAACAAGTCGTCCAGCACGGCTTCACTGGGATTAAGTTTGAGGTAGGAAAAAGGATAGTACTGCAAAAAAGCTTTGCCTTCGTGGTTGCTCACGCGGTACAGGTGGGCCATTCGGTCTTTCAAAAAACGAGGGAAATCTTTATTTAAACGGAAGACCTCCTCTGTTTTCAGGGCAGCGATGGCTTTTTCGCCTGCATCATCAATGGAGTCGAGGGCAATTATGCTCAATACGTTTTGAAAAACGGCCAGTTGTTGTTGCAGCGTATCGCTTTCCACGAGGTCGCCGGCTTCCTTAAAGGTTTTTGCTGCAAAATAAAAATCGCCGGCTAACAATTCGAGGTAGCCCTCCGCTAATTTCCAAAGGTCTTCCCGGGGTGCATTCCCATCTTTTAAAACCTGCCGGACAAAAGCCTGCAAGCGAATGACGCGTTTGTCAGCACCTTTGCGCGGAATACCGAAATAGCGGCGGTTTTGTTCCCGTCGTTTGTTAAAATCCAACCCCAGCAAGTCGCGCTCCAGCCGGATGACTTCCCGGATGAGCAGGGCGTTCAGGTGTTCGCTTTTGGGGTACAGGTTGTAGATGCTCTGCATTTCTTCAATCAGACGGGCTTCTTCGCCCGAGGCACGCAGGGCATACAGGGCAGCGCGTTCACGGTCGTTTTGACACATCAGCAGACAGGCTTCCCATTCTTCATCGGTTTTGATGCGAAAACTGAGGTAAGCCGATTCGCGTTTGCCCGGACAGCGGTCATAAACCCTGGAATAGAGATAGGATGCTTCTACGTTTTTGCCCAGCGCCAGCAGCGCACCAGCCTTGTGCCCGAGAATCCAGTACTCCACGATGCTGGGGTCGTGGTCAATCTTGGGCATCAGAAAATCGAAAAGTTCGAGGGTTTGTTCGTAGTCTTTAAGGTAATGCGCCAGGCGGATGATTTGGTAGGCATAGCGCAGGCGGATGTAGTCCGATTTGGTGCGCATGAATTGCGCCCGGCCTTCTTTGATCAGGCGGTTCATGGCATTGGTGGTGCGCAGTTGTTCTTTCCAGCCTTCCGGTTTCAGGGCATAGGGTTCGCATTGTTTTGCGTAAAGCAGATAATCAATGGTTTCGGTGCATTTGTGGCGGTGCAGGTAGCGGGCAAAGGAGTTGTTTAGCAGTTCCGGTGCCATAGAACTGAGGGTGACCTTTTCGACGATGGCTGCGCGCAGGTTTTCGAGTTCATAAGCCGGGGCGGTATAAACGAGGTAGTGGATGTCGGTTGCATTCGCCTGTTGGCAATAGCGTTCGTGCCACTCCCGGATGTTGTCGTTGGCCTGGGTGTACTCCGGCCCCTGATAGTAGCGTTCGAGGGTGCTGAACGGCATCAGAAACGGTGCGGCTTCGGCTGCAATGGCAATCAACTCTGCGCTGAGAAAGCTGTAACCATAAAAGAAGCGGTTTGGGTCGCAGGCAGACGGGGAAAGGCGGCCTGGTGCAAAAAGCAGCCCGCAAAACAAGGCACAGGTTGTTGCTTGCCGCAAAATGGAGGGTAGTTGCCTTGGCAGTTTGAATCGCTTCATGGAGGATCGGTTGTGTGAACGCAGGGGTAAAGATAAGCAGGGATTTGTATTTGGGGTTTATTGGGGTTTGAGCGCTCTGTTTCGCGGGCTATGTTTCGCGGGCTTTAGCCCGCTTAGTATTCGCTTTTCAATTAGCAGAAGATCAGGCATTTGCCAAACATTAAGCTAAGGCGGGCTGAAGCCCGCGAAACGAAGCCCGCACGCCCTGCTTCGCTGCCTTTTTTGCTCACAGGACCGGACTGGCTGAGCCCCCGTCGAAGGGAAGGGACGAGGCCACCCGGAAGCCGACAACGCGGGCGCGAAAGGGCGGAGCGCTGCGGGCGCGCCAGGCGGCACGGCAGTACTGCGGATCGCCGCTCCAGCTGCCGCCGCGCAGAACGCGGTACGTTCCGGTATCAGGCCCTTGCGGATTCGATACCATTCCCTGAGCAGCGCATTGTTGATAATAGTCTTCAGCAAACCAATCGGTACACCAATCCCATACATTGCCGGCCATGTCATACAATCCAAGGGCGTTCGGCTTAAATTGGTTGACTGGCGTCGTTTTTGCCTGGTATTCGCCAACAATGGAATAGGGTTGTTTATGATCCTCTTTTGCATAAAAATTCATTTCAGAAGGGTTGGCGATGTCTTTGCCGTTGCCGAACCTGATTTTTTTCCCGCCTTCTCTTGCGGCGTATTCCCACTCGGCCTCAGTGGGCAGGCGGTACTGCCCTCCGGTTTTTTTATTCAATGCTTGAATAAATTCCTGCGCGTCATCCCAGGAAACAGTTTCGATGGGCAACGTATCGTCGCCTTTAAAACTTGAGGGATTGTTGTTTTTACCCATGATTGCCTTCCAAAGCCCCTGCGTCACCGGGTATTTGCAGAGCCAATAATCAGAAAGCGTGACTTTGTGAACTGGTTGTTCCCTATTGATTCCATCCCCAAAAGTATCCCCCATGTCAAACGTGCCGCCTTTGATGGGGATCATCAGGTCGTAGAAGGGGTCTATGCGGCGGCGCTCAGCAGCTTCCTGCTCTCGTCTTTTACGGGCAGCTTCTTGTCTTTCCTCTTCAAAACCTGCTATTTTTTGCTGCGCGTCTAACACATGGAGGCCATTAGGGTATTTCTCCAAATATTTTTTTATGGCCATTTCAGAACCATTGTCTGTAGCAAACTCCCAGGCAGTGTCGTCTGCGTCAAAATAATCTAAGCGCTCGCGGGCAGTCGCTGCGTAGAAGCCGTCGGGAAAACGGGTGAGGAATTTTTCATACGAAGTGCGGGTGTCGGTATCGGTAGTGAACTCCCAGGCGTGTTCTTCTTTAGTTGTTGGTTTTAAGGCTGGCGCAATAGGATGTTTTTCAATTTTTTCCTGCTCACGCGCCATTTCTTTCCCTGCATTTTCCAGTTCCCGAATCATGCTGCTCACGCCCATCAGCACCTCATTCCAGGCGTCTTCGCGGTTGGGCCAGGAGTTGATCGGTTTCATTCCTTTCGGCAAACCCTGCAAGTCGGCCAACGGGGTTTCCTGCCAGAGACAAGCCGACAAAACCACAGGCACCACGCGGGCCGTGCCAGCTTTGTGGCGTTTCAGTGCGTCTTTTACTTCCTGTTCGTAGAAATAATCGGAAGCTAAAGAATGGGAACTCAACAGCATGAGAATGATGTCGGCAGCGTGGAGGTTGGATTTGATCGCTGCATCCCATGCTTCGCCGGGGATGATTTCACCGTCAAACCAAATCGTCACATTGCCTTTGCGCAGGAGAGGCGCGGCGTGGGTGCGCAGGGCATCCAGTTCCGTCCGGTCTTTTTGCGAGTAGGCTATGAAGATTTTTATGGTCTTTTTTTCGGCGCTCATTTCTTAACGGGATGGTAACACGCAGGGGTGCCGCGCGGATTGCGGCTAAGATAGTGTTTTTTGGTAATTTAAGCCGATGGGCAGACCAAATTGAACGGCCTTTGTTACCTTTGAATAGTAGTTTCCAAATCAGGGAATTGTTTTTACCAGATACACCGGTTGCTTTGAATGGCCAATTCGACCTACAACTCTGCCACCCCTCCGCCACCCGAAGTACTTCGGGCATTAATGGCCGTATTGGATGCGGAGGCATGGACGCCCCTGGTCTGGAACATGCACCATACGGCCAGGAGCGGCCTTTCTTTTTCTATTTTTCAAAACATTCTCCAACTGTTAGGTATAGAAAGCGGGGTTTACCAGATAGATTTTGATACCCTGCTGGAAGTGCAGCCAATACCTGGTTTGCTTTACTCAGATGCAGCCAACGGGTTTGTTTTATTGAAAAAAATTGAGCCGGAAGGCATTACCTGCTACGGACGAAAGGACGAAGAATGGTTTACAGATCGGAAGGTGCTGGAAAAAGGCTGGGATGGGAAAATCCTGGCATTGGGGGAAATTTCGGTCCAACGCCCCATTCAAAAAGCCATTTGTACCTTTAAAAAAAATATTCCCCGGAGTGCAGGCTCCCTTGTGTTGGAAATTGCGCCAGATAACGCTCCGAGGGCGGACTGGTGTTTTGCCGGAAAAATAGCCCCTGCTACCTTCGCGAAACAAAGCCAATGGAGTTTTGAATGCACAATTCCCGGGCCGTTTAGTGAATTGACGCTTCACTTTTTGGCTATTGATCCATCGGGCCAGGGGGAAACCCCGGCGTTTCGGGTTCACCTGCCTGTTGCTTTTGAGCGGCGTTGGAGTATCCTTCGGTTCTATTTTTCCGAAAATTCCGTTGAAGGGCCCAAAATGCTTGGCGTCAAAGGGTCTTTAAATCGTTTGTTTCAAATTGAATTACTCAAAAACGACAACATTGAGCAGGGGTAAGCGCAATTCGTTCAAGGCAGAATTTGAACCCGGGGAGAACCTTTTACTGTCGTGGAATTCGAAGTACAATGACCTTCCCTACCGGAAAATAGCAACAGCAGTGATACAGGATGGTACCCGATTGATTGTCGTTTGCAGGAGTGCGCGCGACCGCATTCAAATCAGCAATATACTTAAAGCTTACGCCATCCCTACGGACTCCATCCGGTTTTTATTGTTTGATTTCGACAGCATCTGGGCAAGGGACTATACGCCTCTGCCGGTTTGGACGCCAGACCGGAAAACCGGGCTTTCAGGTTATGTTTACAGCAAAGGGAAAAATAGAACGCACGATGCAAATTTTCCGGCTTTTTTACACCAGGAACTTGGATTGCCCCTAACGCCCCATGATCTCATTTTATCCGGCGGTAATTTTGTGACCAACGGGCAGGGAATCGTTATTTGTACCGATCAATTAACGGATGAGAATGCAGGGCAAAGGGCCAGTATCGGGTCTTTTTTTACGTTGCACAACGCCCCACGTTTGCTGGTAATAAAAAAACTGGAACACGAATACACGGGGCATATTGACATGCTGATGAAATTTGTTCGTCCGGATGTCCTTTTGGTGGCAGGGCTTGACCCGGGCATGAAAGATTACCCAACCATGGAGGAGAATGTGCAATACATCCGGTCCGAACTACCTCATTGTGAGGTTATTGAGATTCCTATTGCCCCTGACAACGGGTCTTACGAACATTTGGGTAATGTTTTTTACAGCTACATCAACTCGGTTATATTAAAAAAAACGGTCCTGCTTCCATTATACGGCGAAGCCACTGATGACCGCGCCATGGATATTTATCAAAATCTATTTCCGGGGCACATCATTGAGGGCATCTACTGCAAAGACCTGGTGCAACTCAAAGGCGCACTTCACTGTATGACGGCACAGTTTTAAAGGATCAGTTTTCTCTTGCCTTCGTTTTATAATACTTCAACAGGTAATTGTACAAGACAATTTCATGGTGATTGGGTCGCCCCAGGGAAAACCTGTTGATCATCATGTGCAGAAAACTGCCGATATAGGCGTAGCGGTCCACCGATGTAAAGGAAAGGCCGGAAATAATTTTGCGCATATCTTCTGATTTCCGCGCTGCCAAATCGTTTAAAAGTTTTCCGAAAATTTTTTCTCCGGCATCAGGGCTTAAAATATCAGAAATCCCGGGGTTTAAGGTTTTATACATGGCATTTACCCGTTGGTTGTCGTTCTTTCCATTTGCGGCAAGCAGTTTTTCCATCAGGGCAATTTTTTCTTTAGTTAACAGTCCAAAATCGTCTAATAGTTGATTTCCGAACCAGATCATGAATTGCCAGCGGAGATTTTCATCCCCATTCAATCTCAGGTTTGCGAGTGCTGACAAAACAGCCATACTGTCAATAAAAAACAGGTGTTCGGTTCGCTCCATATTGTCTTCGCCATAGCGTCCGATTTCCGGATAGTAGGTTTCAATCTTGATTTTATGAATTATGCGTTTCTGAATGGGGATTTCCATTTGCGTGCCCATTCTGTTTAGCAACAGAATTTTATCTTCTTTTTGTTGTAAATGAAACCTTACCCGAATGTGATAGCCTTCATCGTTGTAACGGATAAAAAACCATTTTTTAATCACTTTTTCTTGAAGCAGGGCCTCTGCAAGGGGCAGTAAGTATTCGATCAACAAATCTTCTCCACCCTGGGTACCGCAATAAATTTTGAAGTAAATCCAATCGGAAAAAACATCCAGCGAAACGGGCGGTTGCGGTGCTGTGGTTAAAAGTTTTACAGGCTTAATCGTTCGTTCTACTGTTCTGCGCATAAAAAAAGCAACCAGTTCTGTGCGATAGTTCATGCCATGCTCATCAAGTATTGCCCACTGTTTTGCGGGAGGCAAAAACTCTCTGATGGTTATTTCGCCGTATTTCTGGCAATGCTGGCAAAAAAGCCTGGCACAAAAGTCATGACTAAAATCAATAAAGAGTGTATTATCTCCGGTTATTAATTCAACCTGATCCGGAATGCCATTTGTCTTTTGAAAAAACCTGGCAGCTTCCACATTCAATTTCCCATTTGAATCCAAAATTTCAGCCGCTGAGAAAACCCAGGTTGCCTGGCTGATGATAACGTCTTTGTAACAAACTCTTGGCAAAAACCGGTATATTTTCCGCAAAGGGCCCCAGTCGAATTTCAGCGGAATAAGCTTGTTTTGATACTGTAAATCTCCAAGAAAATGATAAATAGGATGGGATTCTAAGGAATATCGAATGGCCGTGCTTAGCATCACCTGTACTTCAGCGTCATGATTAGCCGAATAAAGAACAAACCGATTTTTTACCACTTTTAAATAAAGATCGTCCAAAAATATTGTTTTGTTGCAGTTTTTCGACACGAGCCCCAAAAAGGGGATTTCGCATGCTCTTGTTGACCGGTGTTGCAAAACATTGAGTTTTCTCGGGTAAGCTGGCGTGTGCATCAATTCAGCGACCAGGACATCTTTTTGCGCTTCGGCTTCGCGTTGGGTCAACGCCTGGCTTATTCGTTCAGTGCCGGCGTCAATATGGGTAAATCGGTTAATCATATTCAGTCCGCTGGCATAAGGGCTTCCAATGAAGAGGACTTTGTCGGTGCCATCCACGTGTACCAGTGAAAAATGAGCTTGTAAG
>JABWAJ010000176.1 GCA_013361075.1 Saprospiraceae bacterium
GCCGGCTCGGAATTGCCCAACGGCGATTTGGTATTCACAGGTGCTTACGAGGACACCTTTCCCAACGGGCTTCCCTTCATCAACGACCCCAATGTCTGGTTAGTGCGCCTCAGCGCAGAGGGTTGCTTAGTAGAAGGTTGCAACGAATGGACGATCATCAACCCGGATGGCAGCATTACGGCCACAGAGGAACCGCTGGCCATGAATGGCGGCTTCATCGTCTATCCCAATCCGGGCAATGGGCAGGTGTGGGTAAAGGCAGCAGGCGAACCCGGGACGGGGCAGCGCTGTGCAATGGTGTTGTACGATGCACAGGGGCGGCGCATGAAAGCAGAAACCTTCTTTGCCGGGAGGCCACAGCAATTCGATTGGGGCGATTTGCAGCCGGGGATGTATTATTACTTAATTAGAACGGAAGACGGCGCCTACCAAAGCGGGAAATTATTGATTGCCCGGTAATTGAATAAAAAAAGCGGCCTCCCGAGGGAAGCCGCTGATCAATTTTTTCGGATAAGTACATGAGACGACAAATGGAAATTATCTTAATTGAAAGCCCTGCACGTATTGGTTCTGGGTAGCGGCGTTGGAAACGAGGTCCACGTCGAGGGTGCAGTTTTCAAATTGTATCGCATAGGTTTGTTTGGTGTGGCTGGGATTGAGGATGGCGTTGTCTTTCAGACTCAGGCCAAGGAAGTTGCCGGCTTCTTTGAAGCCCAGCATCAGTTCTTGTATGAAACTCAGGAGGTTTTGGCGCATTCCGGAATTGAGCAGTTTTACCGTCAATTCTAATTTAATTCTCTTGGTGTTCATGGTATCGGATGTGTTTAAGGGTTGTTCAGATGAATTTTATTCTGTCAGATGTTTGATTTAAGAACTGTTTTGGATTGCCGGATGTTGCACGGCACCTATTTAAAATTCTGTTAAAGCTTTTCAGCTTTTGCATCGCAACCGGGATTACTGTTTTCTGCCTGTTTTCAATGGCGTTCGGGGCGTTTTAAGGGGCTTTGGCAGCAGCAATCCCGGCTTTGATGCGTTTCGGGGTATTGTTTGACTATTTGTGTCTTAAAAAGGAAAAACGTTACCCTTTGTGACCAACTTTTTTCATTTTTTTTTCAAAACCCCAGATTTCAACGTTTTTTCAGCCTTGGTGCGTGGTTGCGGTTATGAAAGGATATACGGAGGGAAGGGGGAGTTTGGATTTCTACACCAAATCATTAACTATTTTATAACGATTGACGGTACAGGTGTGGTAGGTGGCAGGTGTCGGACGCTTCCGAAAGTGTCCGGCACCTGCCACCTACCACACCTAATCTAACCTGTCACGACAGCAAGGCCTCTTCGAAGAAGTGCCCCAAAGGCTGTGCTGCATGGAAATAAGCCATCACGACCTCCACAAGATCGTCCTGGAACAAAACGGAAGTCGGCAGGGTATTGAAATAATAAAAGGCTTTATTGTAAATGAGCGGCTGGATTTTGGCGGGTTCTTCCAGCTCTTTGGGCAGGCGCTTGTTTACTTCGCCCCGGATGCTCCCGAATTTTTCTACAAATACCGGGTCAGCGATCAGCTTTGCAAACGTTTCCTGGTTGGCAGCGATGTGTTCCCTGATTTTTTGAAGAGGTTCTTTTTCGGGCATGTACACCCCGCTATACACTTCTACTTGTTCGTGGTTGAGCTGGAGGTAAAGCCCCGGGAAAGTGGTATTTTTTTTGCCCCCTGCTGAAATAATGGCCGACGTATAAGTTTTATACGGCGTTTTGTCCTGACTGAACCGGGTATCGCGGTGCAGTTGAAAAATAGCGTCTTTAGGCGTCATTACGACTCGATGGTCAACTTCTTCAATCCGGTTGATCACGTCCTGAATAAACGCAGCAAACGGCTGTTTTACCTGCTTTTCAAAACGCGGTTTATTGGCCTGAAACCAATCGCGGTTGTTGTTTTGAGCCAATTCCCGGAAAAAGCTCACAAAGTCGGGTGTGAAGTACGGCATGGTATTTAAGTTTTAGGAATAACCCAATTCGCGGTATCCATTCCAGATCAAATCAAGGTCCTTTTCCACATGGTAATCTTTTGCGTAAAGCAAATTCAGGCGCTCGATGGTTTCGGCATTCAACCGGTCCGTTTGCAAACCGGTAAGTGGCGACAACACGCCGGGGGCCAGCGGCGGCAGTGCAATTTCCCGCGCTGTGGCAGTGTGGTAACCTACCCAGGTTTTCCGCCCGGCCAGCACCTTCAGCACATTGCCCACAAAACCGGCTGGGCGCCGCATCCACAGCACATGAAGCGGTAATGTAAGGAGGAGCCCCATGGCCAGCAGTACGTCCAGCAATCGCTTGTGCCGGCGGTTTACCGGATCGGCGATGGCAAACCGAATGTCAATGGTGTACAATTCACCGGGTTCGTTTTTGGAGTGGCTGCCGATGATGGACAGGCTTTCTTCCGGAGCAATTTTGTATTCGATGACCGGCCCCAATTGGGCCATCCAGCGCATAATATCCTGAATGGGCACATCTTTTGAGCAAAAAATAATTTCGTTGGCTTTGTAAATCTGTACCACTTCTCCCAACTGGCGCAGCGTTCCCAAAAAAGTACGCGCATCGGCCATTTCCTGAGGCGATACTTTGCCAATGTAATTGACCGTCGCGCCTGCCTGATACAGCAGTTGCCGCACCCGGTCGCTTTCCGCCTGCCCGCCCACAATAATCAGGTTGCTTTGGCGGGTACGCCCCACATGGAGGTTGCCGTGGCGCCAAAAATGAAGGACCAAACGCAAGGCGGATGTAGAAAAAACAGCCCACGCAGCACCCAGGAGAATAAGGGCGCGCGAGTTGCGGTATTCCGAATCCAAAAATCCGTAAATCGCTGCTATGAGGACAGAGCCCGCCAGCAACCCGCGAACCAGGCGACGCAAATTCCCCGGCGCATCGTACCCCCCGCTTAGCCACACGCTGATGAGCCAGATGGCCGTGTACATGGAAAAATTCAGGTACACAATCAGGTGGTTGTAATAACCCGGATCGTGAAAGTGATAGACTGCCCAAAAATTCTTCAAAAAATTCAGGCCGGCATAAATGAGGATGCCGTCGAGCAGGGGCAGTGCAATTTTTTTCCAGCCATTGGTCATCAAAGCCAGCAAAGCCCGCAGGTAAATGGCTCCCCGGAGCATGGCGACAAACAAGTCTGCTTTCCTGCCAGTAAAATGTTTTCGGGCAAAAATGATCATGGCCTGGTAAAACGCCCGCACATAGTTGAGGCTGCCTTTTTTGGTGCTTTCGCCTTTGTAGTGGATGATGGTCGTTTCCGGGAAATAGTAATTTTGATACCCTGCCAGTTTGATGCGATAAGACAAATCTATGTCCTCACCGTACATAAAAAAAGCCTCATCGAGCAAGCCGGCTTTGTCTAAAGCGCTGCGGCGCAACAGCATAAAGGCCCCTGAAAGCACATCCACCGGGTGAATTTCGTGTTCATCCAGATAGCCGAGGTGGTATTGGTTGAACAGCCTGGATTTTGGAAAAAAAGTTGACAAGCCGAATGTCCGGCAAAATGCCACCCAGGGAGAAGGAAAACCGCGTTTCGACTCGGGCAGAAATTTCCCCGAACCATCAATCATGCGAACGCCCAACGCACCGGCATCCGGGTGCGCATCCATAAAAGCTACACATTTTTCAAAGGTATCTTCTTCCACCACCGTGTCGGGGTTGAGCAGCAACACGTATTCCCCCGCAGCCTTTCGGATTGCCTGGTTGTTGGCTGTTGAAAACCCAACATTGTCGCGGTTGGCAATCAAATGCACTTCCGGAAACTTCTCCTGCACCATGCGCACCGAATCATCCACGGAGTTGTTGTCTACAACCCAGATGTCAGCCTCCCCTGCCCCCAAGGGGGGAGTCCCGCGGGCAGCTCCCCCTTCGGAGGCGGGGGAGGCTATACCCTTCCGCACCGAAAGCAGGGCCTGCTCCAGAAAGTAACGGACATTGTAGTTGACAATAATGATGGAAAGCTTCATGTATTGTTATTGGCTTAGCGCCCAAAAGTATAAAAAACCGGATCATTTACGTGCTATCCGGCAGCAGCTTCGAACCACACGATTTTTACGGTTTCATTATCTGCTACAAATCGCTGGATGATGCGCGTCGTTTCCGGGTTACCGGCCCGGTAACGCACTACATCCCGCAGGGCATTTACATCATCGGCATGGTCTCGATCCACATACCCGAACCCGCAATAAGCTCCACCTTCAACCAAAACAACGGCATACTCATCGGTGTGGCGCCCCCGGTCAAGAATAAAAAAGTCGCGGTCAAAAATCGTGGTCATGGCGTCCATCGCCTGTATGGCCCGTTGGTTGTAACTTTCGGGGCTTTCCTGTCCGGCACAGGCCCCTCTGCACTGTTTCAGGTGGTAATGAAAACACGCCCCCTTTCCCGGTTGGATATTGCAAAAACGCCCGCACAACTCAAAAACCTTCATGGCATGTTGCAAGCGGCCCCGGGCGTGGCTGAGTTTCGGAAATTCGGCAACAACCTGCAATTGCCGGCGCGCTTTGGCGGTAACCTGAGCCACGTTCAAACACAGATAGCCGCCCTCATTGGTATAACTGTGGATCAGGTACGGAAAATTGCGCTGCCGCTGGGCGCGGTTGACGGTTGGGCTGATGCGCTTGATTTCTTCCGATTCCAATAACAACGCCACCAACTCGCTACCTGTATGCTCATAAGAAATGTCATGAACCAATTGCTGCAACTTGCCCGCTTTATCCGTTTTATCCGCAAAGTGCTCTGCAACCCGCTTCTGGATGTTGATGCTTTTGCCCACGTACACCACCTGCCCCTGAATGTCGTGAAAATAATAAACGCCGCATACATCGGGCAGGTCGTGGAGGCGTTCGAGGCTCAGATTTTGCGGAAGCAGGGATTCCCGAATGCCGAGGTTGACCATCTTTTTCAGGCTTTCTGTGCCGTTTTGTTGCGACAGAATAAGCTCCAGCAGTTCGGTTGTGGCTTTTGCATCGGCTAAGGCCCGGTGGCGTTGTTCTACCTTGATGTTAAAATACCGGATGAGGTTTTCCAGGCTGTAAGAGGGCAGGCCGGGAAATACCTGCCGGCTAAGCCGCACCGTACATAGTTGCCGCCGCGAAAACGTATAACCAAGCCGGCTAAATTCTTCCTTGATGAAACTGTAATCGAACCGGACATTATGCGCCACAAAAATTGCACCTGAAGTTACTTCTACTATCTGTTTGGCGATTTCATAAAACTTCGGCGCATCCTCCACCATTTCCTGCGTAATGCCCGTCAGTTGGGTAATGCCATAAGGGATGTAGCACTCCGGGTTGACAAGCGACTCGAAAGTGTCAACAATTTGGCCGTCTTCATACACCACAACCGCGATTTCAGTAATTTTATCGCGTGAGGCACGGCCTCCGGTAGTTTCTATGTCTACTATGGCGTATCGCAATTTGCTGAGTATTTGATTTGTCGAGTATTTGAGTATTTGAATGTTGAGTATTTGAAGATTTGAGTATTTGATGGGCGCCTACTTGGTTGATGTGGGTCGAATACCCAAATCTTCAGATCCTAAAATACTCAATAAAAATAAAACAAAATGAAACAATTTTCCGTAAAAGTAAAAATATTTGTTGTTTGTTGTATGGTTTTGTCCATGAGTTGCAGCCGAAAAATTCAACCGGGTATTTTGGCAGACAAACCTCCGGTGGTTACAGATGCGGAACCCCCTGTGCCACCGGAAACCGATACCACAATTGCTGACATCATGCCGTTACAAACACTTGCCGTTGCAGCGGCGCGATTAGACGATTACCTCCCCATCCTGGAAGGAAAAACGGTCTCATTGTTGGTCAACCATACGGCAATGATCGGCGACCTGCACTTAGCCGACAGCCTGCTGCGCCGGGGTGTGCGCATCAAAAGCATTTTTGCACCCGAACACGGTTTTCGGGGTACGGCTGCCGACGGCGAAAAAATCACGGACGGAAAAGACCCCAATACCGGAATTCCGCTCATTTCGCTTTATGGCAAAAAGCAGGCACCCTCCAAAGAAGACCTGGAGGGAACAGATTATCTGATTTTTGATGTCCAGGATGTTGGAACCCGGTTTTATACCTACATTTCCACCATGCACTACGCCATGGAAGCCTGCGCCCGCAACGGGGTCAAATTTATGGTACTCGACCGCCCCAACCCCAATGGTCATTTTGTGGACGGGCCCACGCGCAAACCGGGGTACGAATCTTTTGTAGGGCTGCATCCCATCCCGGTTGTTCATGGCATGACGGTAGGCGAATACGCTCAAATGATCAACGGAGAGGGCTGGCTCCCCGACAGTCTCCTTTGTGACCTGACCGTGATTCCCTGCGCCAATTACGACCACAAAACAGCCTATACCCTGCCCATCAAACCTTCGCCCAATCTGCCCAATATGACCGCCATTTACCTCTACCCTTCTATCTGCTATTTTGAAGGCACAAACGTGAGCATCGGGCGCGGCACCAACAAACAATTTCAGGTGTTGGGCAGTCCGGGGTTTCCGAAAGGCGATTTTGAATTTACGCCAGTGCCCATGCCGGGGTCTGTAAAACCACCCCTTGAAGGGCAATTATGCCGGGGTTATGACCTCAGCACCCTGTCGCCCGACAGCCTGCGGGCTGTAGGCCGTATTGATCTGTCGTACCTGATTGATTACTACCGGAATTTCCCGGATACTGCCAATTTTTTCCTGAAAACCCTGTATATTGACAAATTGGCGGGTTCGGATCAATTGCGCCTGCAACTCATTGCCGGAAAAAGCGAAGCCGAAATCCGCGAAAGCTGGCAGGCCGATCTGGCGGTGTTTAAGGCAGTAAGGAGAAAGTATTTGTTGTATGGGGATTTTGAGTGAGGGGAAAAATTAAAAGGTTGATAGAAGATGGGAGTTTTGACCTACTAAAATGGGTCCAAAATTCTGCATGCCCGTGTTTTGTGGAATAAAAAACAAGCATTACCTTGCTGTTGGTAAAATGAATCCTGATATGACCACTACAGAAAACCGTTACACAATGCCCTTGCTTTTAGGTGTTTGCCAAAGGTAGGGGCATTGTGTCTTATACCGATATTCCCGCAACAGCGGGTATTGAAATGCGCAATGCGTGGTTCAATACCCGCTGTTGCAGGAAATATTTGTTCGCTACACTTAAAAAAGAAAAATGAAAGATAATATTGAAGCATATAAAGAAACGTGCAATACGATTAGGCACTACTCGAATTCAAGTTTTAACGTGCGTGTGCTGTCAATTGCACAGGGGTTAGGACTATTGACAGCATGGGGATTAAGTTTTGAGAAAGGCAACTTTTACATTTTGGTTTCTATTTCAATTTTCGGGCTACTTTTCACATGGCTGTTGTTCCGGTTTCACATGGGCTACTTTTATGCCACGACTTATTTTTTCAAACTTGCCTCGCAAATGGAAGACATTCTTTTCGAAGAAGGATTTCGACCTTTTCATGCTTACAATAAAGAGCACGAGAAAAAATACGAAGGGTTAATGTCTAAAATAACCATATTGAATGCTCCTTTTGCGCTTATTGGGATTTCTTTCATCGTTACTCTAATAATTTCTTTTTTCAGATAATTGATTTTCTAAAAAATCAAAAACACATGAATATTCTTGCAACTACTAATCGTGATAGTCATGGAGACATAATATCATTAGAAGCACTTCAACAAATGTGTGATATTATGAACGGAGAAAGGACCGTGAGAATGGGAATAAACCACAACCCATTACTGCCACCATTAGGACAATATTCAAAAGCATATATTGTTAAAGACGAAAGAGGAGAATATTTACTTTGCGCAGACCCCATACTTCTCGACAACTATGAAATAATAGACGAAAAAGAGAATTTAGTCCATAATTTCAGAAAAGGCTTGCGAGGGTTCAATGAAGTACGTTTTGAAGCGCCTGATAATATTTCAGTTGATGTTGACTTTTTTAATTTTTCCAACCCAGGAGATGCTGACAAGTTTTTCCAAGAATTGATTGAAGAGGTAGATAGAGATATTGAAGTCTTCGAAAAAATACGAAAAGAACTACATCCCGACCCCGAATTAATAATCACATTGACCAAAGCATTTCTGGGATACAAAATACTAAAACCTATTGCTGAAAAACTATCAGAAAAAGTTGCTGAAAAGATTGCAGAAGATTTGGCTACCAACTACGAGAAAATAAAAAAAATAATAAAAAAGTCTCTCCACTTCTTCGACAAAAAATATAAAAAAATCACTTTGATAATAGAAATTCCTAATAGCGAAATTCATATCGAATTAGCAACAACTATTTCGATTGAAAATATTAAAGTGTTCATGGATAAACTTACGAATAATGAAATTGAAAAAGTTGTGGAAAACAGCCTTAAAATGAAACATTTGTTTAATGGCGAGAAAATTCAATTTGTTTTAAGCGATGGAGCAGAATGGGAATTCACCTATATGCTCACAAAAGAAGGAGGAGTAATTGGGAAAAAACATTTATTCGAGATTAGAAATCAACAATACAAAGTGCTATTGGATAGAGGGCAAATCTTCAATTCCTTTGGAGCACGGATAAGTTGAACTAAATAAAATTAGCGAACAAAGCATAGTCGCTCATGGCGGCGAAAGCCTAACCCGCAAAGCCAACGCTCGCCAGCACAGCGTCCATACTCACGTTCGCCTCATATAAATTAACAAATAATTTGTATTAAACTTCAAACTCAAGTAAAAATAAATTCTGTACAATGATGCCAAAATGGAATGATATAGTCAGAGATTACCCTTTTTGGGTTTCTGCGTTGAATAAAGTAATGTTCATATCAGATTTGCCAGCTCTTAGAGGACCTTCAATATATATTGTTTCAGATTATGCAGGAGAGCAGAAGGATATAAATTACTTAACTTATTCCTTTTTATTCTGTGATGTGAAAAGTTCTCAAACATGGTTTAAGGAGTCAAAGCAACTTAGATTGAATTTTAATCTTGGTAAAAGAAAAATGGGTTATAAAACATTGAATGATGGTATTCAAAAAAATGCTTTAAATGATTTTTTAAATAAAGCAAATTCAATTGAAGGCATTTTAATGAGTTTTGCTGTTAATAAAAATATAACTCAATATATTGATGATTTTGGTTCTATGGAGAAATGGAAGAAAATTATCGAATTAAAAGCTAATTGGAAAGCAAAAGAGTTTGAAAGAATGACACGAATCGTACACTTTGTTAGTGTGCTGATGGCTGGACTTCTGAAAACAGGGCAAAATGTATATTGGATATCGGATCAAGACAACATTTTTGCAAATTCTAAATATGATTCTGATGTCGGGGCAATAATTGGTAAAATATCAGGAATGTATATGAAAAATTTGCCTGGCGAGCTTGGTCTTGGAACTACCAAAATTGATAACGGGGAGTTTATAGAAGAAGAATTGGCATCTATATCTGATTTGGCTGCTGGTGCAGTTGCGGAAATCGTTACAAACTACTCAAAACGACCAGAATGGGAAAAACCAAATAATTTAACGTATTTTATGGAAGGATTAAAGCAAAAGACACAAGAAATT
>JABWAJ010000177.1 GCA_013361075.1 Saprospiraceae bacterium
TAATCGGCAGCAAGATTGAAAAAACAGTACCCTGGCCATCCTTGCTACTGGCTTCAACGGTACCTCCCAAAAGGTGAACCAGTTCTTTGACTAAGGCAAGACCGATACCGGTGCCACTTGTTTCCTGCTGACGTTCTTCGAAAGAAGGAGGGCTAATCGTTGTATGTTTAGAGGATATGTTTTCCCCTTCGGCCTGTTCAGCGGTAACGCCTTTTGGGGAAGGTGTCGCCTCCGCCCATCCCGTGCTTTCGGAGGAGGCAGAAAAAAAACGTTCAAAAATTTTCGGTAAATCTTCCGGAGCGATGCCTTGCCCGGTATCGTGCACATTCAACAAAAGGAAGGGCTGTTCTTTTGCAGTTTTGCCTGCTGTTGCCCGCTCGATTTTCGTTATTTCAACAGTCACTTTCCCACCCGATGGTGTATGTTTGAGTGCATTCGACAACAGGTTAGACAAAATCTGCCGAAGGCTTTCCGGCGCATAATCCATTACCAGTTCCGATTCGCGGCTTTCCACTTTCAACAATACATTTTGCTGGTTGGCCAAACTGCTGAAACTCTCCGCAACAAAGTGCAGAAAGGGAAGGATATTGCCTTGTATGAATTTGATTTTTAAGCTATTATTTTCTGCCTTGGCCAAATCCAGCATTTGATTGACCAAGTCCAATAAGTGCTGGCCGTTGCGTTCTACTAATTTTAACTGCGTTTTCCAGGCAGGGTCGCTCGTCATTGCTTTTCCCTGGAGCGTGGGCTGATTTTTTTCCAGATGTTTCGCGATGCCCAGCATAACGGTTAAAGGGGTGCGGAATTCGTGCGTAATATTGGTGTAAAGCCTGTTTTTAAACGCATTGAGCTCTTTGAGACGAACGGCTTCGCGTTGCTCTGTTTCAACCAGATGTTGCAGTTGGAGTCGCTTTTTTCGAAAACGGTAGAATCCAATAACGGCGGCAAATGCAAGACTGATCCAAATCATCCAGGCCCACCAGCGATAGTACCAGTGCTGGAGCACTTCAATTGGAACCGTCAGTTCGTGCGGACTCCAGTTTCCATGCCGGTCAGCGCCTTTAATGCGCAGTATATGTCTTCCGGTTGGCAGGTAATTGATGGTTAATTCCCCATTGGTACCTAAATAATTCCACTCCTTATCCAGCCCGTCTATCCGGTAAGCGTACAGGTTTTTACCAGGGTTTCTGAAATCAGACAGTGCAAATTTCAGCCGCAAAAAACGGTTGTTTGGGTGGAGCTGAACAAGAGGAGAAATGAGATTACCGCTTTTCACGGTACCTTGAAAATGGCTGTTCGTGAGGCGTGATTTTCCATCCTGATCAAAAAAAGTAAGTTCAGAAAGTAAAACCGGAGCAGGAGCGGCGGCTTTGAAGAGATCAGCAGGATTGAAGCGGTTGAGACCTTGGATGGTTCCAAAGTAAAAATCATCGCTGTTTTCGTCGTTGAAAAAAGAAAATCGGTTGAATTCATCGTGCGAAAATCCATCCTGCTGGTAAAAATTCCGGAAGGCGTTTTCTTTTCTGTTAAAATAAGACAAGCCACCGTAAGTACTGATCCAGTAATTCCCTTTGCCGTCAGGTAAAATTCCTGCAATACTGGCATTGGCCAACCCGTTCCCCACCGATAAAACGTCCTCTACCCGGCCAGTTTCGGGATTGAACAGGTTAAGACCACCGCTGATCGTACCCAGCCATAGCCAGCCGTCTTCCCGTTCCTGGATACAGGTTATTTTGGAGCTTGATAACCCATTTTGTTCGTTAAATAGTTGAGTTGTATGCCTATTCGGGTGTATCCGGTACAGGCCGTTTTCTGTTCCTACCCAAATATCCCCGGTTTTTGCTTCCAGCAAATAATTTGCCAGGCTGCTTTCAAAGGGGTTGGCACCATGGGTGTCTTTCCATTCCTCAAAACGACCGTCGTCGGGATTCAAAGTTCCCAGGTGTCCTCTGGATCCCAGCCATAAAATACCGGAACGACTCAGGGCAAACGCCTCTACTTTCCAGGGTAGATCCCAGGTCTTGAATTTGCCGGTTTTTGGGAAGTACTGTACCAATTGATTATCCACGCCCCAAACAGAGCCATCTTTTGCTTTTACAAGGTTCCGGCCCAGGCTCAAATGGCCGCTGTTTCGCAGCTGGCGGATCAACCCTGTAGCTGGATCGAGCAGATACCAGCCATGGCGTTCGGTTGAAACGAGGATATGGCCCTCGCCGTCGCCGCAGATACCTCGTATGCTGGCGCCATAGGGTACGCCGGAATTGATGTCCCTGAGGAAAGTAAACACGGCTGGCGGGTCATACCTCAGCCATTTCAGCCCCTATCCCGTGCCCGAAATCATACCCGAGGTAAAATCGGCGCTGTAAAAAACATTGTTTTGGGGGCTGTACTTGAGCAAATATCTATAATCTGCAAGCCTGCCATTGGGCTCCAGCAAAAAAAGGCTGGTTGCCTTCCCGGCTTTGTCTGAGGTTTGGAAAAGGATATTCCCTAACAGGTCTTCCTGTAAAATCAAAAAATCAAAGTCCTTTGGCAGGGTTGGGTGTAATAGAAAGCTGTCGGTCTTAGGGTTATAAAAATAGACGCCCGTTTGACCCAGGATCAGCCAAACCTCGCCTTTGGAAGTTTCAAAAAAAGAAACTGATGAGGGCTCTTTTCCCGGCATGGGGTTGAGCGCAGTAGTACGCAGGCGTTTTCCAAAATGGTTGTACACAACCAGGCTAATTGAACTGCTTTTTTCCCGGGTGGTGATCCAGATATTCCCGGCAACATCGGCGTGAGCAGGGCCCGGGGAAAGATCAGCCGGAAGGTCAACAAGCTGGATGAGCTTTGACCCTGCTTCATCCAGTCGCCAAAGCGAGCAGGCGTTATTTTGCCGGGCAATCAAAAAAAGATCCCCGGTTTGGGTGGTCAAAACTTGTTGAATCCGGATCTGCTCCGGCAGGTGGATCGGGGTTAGCTGTCCGGTTGAAGGGTCCAGAAGGTCAAAACCATCGGTTTTTCCATGATAGACAAGTACCAATTTTCCGTTGCGCAACTGGGAAATTGAGGCAATGTCGTCAGCAGTGATGTGGTAAGGCGCCGGGCGGTAACTGTCGTAGACATAAAAATTGCGCCCGTCAAACCGGTTCAGGCCATTGCGGGTACCAATCCAAAGAAAGCCCTCCCGGTCCCGGAAGATCTGCCGAACGATGCGGTCAGATAACCCGTTATCAAGGCTGAAAGCATCAAGCTCTACCCGGTTTTGCGCATTCAGGGGCATTGCTTTCGCATACATCACCAACAATCCGATAAGCAACAGTCTTGCCATAATTTCCTGCACGGTCATATAAACTGCAAAATACCGATTAACTCCTGCTGTTCGTTATTTGGCACAGAACAAAAAAACAAAAGTGTAACTAATTTCTCCAGGGGCCATTATCTGTACACAGTAACAACAACCCACATCCTATGACGATCCGCTTTCTTTTTTGTTTTTTGATAACCGCTCAGGTGGCAGGTGCCCAGTCTATTACTTTTGACAGCATGCTGTGGTTGCGCCAGGAGCAGGTATTGTTCGATTTCAGAAAACACGAACTTCGGCCTGAAGCCGATTCTTTGCTCCAAAAACTGGGCAAAGAATACCTCGAACAGCCCCTCGTCTTCTGGCATATTGGTGCCCATACAGATGCCATAGGCAGTAATGGTAACAACCGCAAACTGTCTGAGCGCCGCGCACAATCGGTAGCAAGTGCGTTGTTGCTTGCAGGCATCCCGCAGGAACGGATCCGGGTAGACGATTATGGCGAAGAAAAACCGCTTACCGCGAATGCAACCGAAGAAGACCGACAGGCCAACAGGCGCGCCACGATTGACTTGTACCTGCAAAAAAAATATTTTTACGCAGAAGGCCAAATCAAAGACTCGGTCACCAACAAGGGCATCCTGGCGGAAATTGTGGTGAAAACGAAATTATTTCAGGATTCGATGCAAACGGATACGGCCGGGCGCTTCCGGGTTTTGTTGCCCGACAAGGAAGTGGTGGTGATTGACGCATTTGCCAAAGGTTATCTTTTTGAAACCCAGGTTTTCAAGGCAGAAGCCGGAAAAACGAAACTACTCAGCATCAAAGTACCGCCCGTTAAAACGGGGGCCAGTGCAGAAATAAAAAACCTCTATTTTCATGGCAATGAAGCGAGGTTGCTGCCGCGTTCAGAGCCGGAACTGTACAAGGCGCTCCGGTTCTGTGAGCTGAACCCTGAGCTGACGCTGGAAATTGCCGGCCACATCAACCGGCCCAATGCGCCGAATGTACTGGAATCGAGTTGGGATTTCGACCTTTCTGTTCGTCGGGCAAAGGTGGTTTACGATTACCTGATTGAAAACGGTATTCCTCCTAAACGGCTGCAATACAAGGGTTATGGTAACTGGCAAATGCGTTTTCCAAAAGCCAATACCGCACTGCAACAGGAAATGAACCGCCGGGTCGAAATACGCATTCTAAAGACGAATTGAACCCCTATTTTTACAGCGAAAAATACATTCGCCATGATTGACTATAACCCGCGGAGTTGGTGGAAACTCATTTTTATGTTCCACCGCAGTGACACCCTGCGAATCCTGATGCCTACGATGATAGGGGTTGCTGTTTTTACGGCCATCCTCGCTTATGTGGAAACCGAAGTTTTCCATGCCCAGTTTAAAAACACAACAGCCATCCACTCTCTGGTGGGTTTTGTCTTGTCGCTATTGCTGGTTTTTCGCACCAATACAGCTTATGAACGCTGGTGGGAAGGGCGAAAACTATGGGGTAGTTTTACGAACAATTCCCGCAACCTGGCGCTTAAAATTTCGGCTCTCGTACCCGATGAAACAGTGAAAAAGCGATTTAGAATTTTGATTTCCAATTATTTGCACGCTGCAAGGGAGCACCTGAGGCAGGGTGTAAACACCAACGATCTCGAAGCTTGCGATCGTTACCCCCTAAGTTATTACGCGCACAGCAGGCATGTACCCAATCGGGTCATGAAGGCCATCTATACAGAAATCAACGATTTGCTGGAACAAAAAGTCCTTACTCAGGAACAGGTGCTTTTTCTGAATGCTGAATTGGTGTCATTTACAGACAATATCGGTTCCTGCGAGCGCATCCTTCGCACCCCTATTCCCTATTCTTACAGCTTGTTTTTGAAAAAAGTGATTTTCATGTACGTCCTCACCATGCCGATTGGGTTTGTGCTGGAATTCAAGTATTGGGCAGCTCCCATCGTTGCACTGGTTTTTTATGTATTTGCCAGTATTGAGTTGTTGGCAGAAGAAATTGAAGAACCTTTCGGTGCTGACGCCAATGACCTGCCCATCAACGCAATTACGGACAACATTCACAACAACCTCGCTGAGATTCTGGGATAAAAAGAAGGAGCAGCCTTTCTTTATTGCCTTTCAAAACAGCCTGCATCCGGCAAATCGTTATCGCGGGCATTGTTTTCCAGATCGATAGCAATGGTTTTATTAAATTTCGGAGGGCGTACAGGTTGTGCTTTTCCGATGGCAACCGACAAAGAATCGAGGTGATAATCGTCTTCGTTGGCGTCTTTGAACAATAGGTCTTCGCGGTCACCGTTGAAACAATTCAGGCAAATATTGTCAAAGAAATCAGCATACAGGTCGTTTTGTTGATCCAGCAAATCGTCTACACGCACGACACAATTTTCAAAAGCCACATTAAACATGGCCGGCGTTTGCCTTCCGGTAATGTCCGAAAACTGGATTTGGTCGCGGCGAGACCCAAAAAAGATGCAGTTATAAAAAGCTGCGTTGAGTCGGTAATCATTGCGGTAAGCGCATACCAGGGGATCGTCGTAGCAGTAAAAATTGCTCATGCCAATGGCACCGGCATCCACACCATAGCTGGCTGCCGTGCAGTAAATGAAGCGGTAATCACCCCCGTTGAGCAATTGGATGGCGTTGGCGTTGTTGTTGTAAAACAGGCAATTGTCGGCTTCGATGGTGCTGTGGAAACCAATCAGCCCATTGCCCGCGGTATTGTAAATTTGTGAATTCGACAACCGGACTTCGGCCGTCGAGTCGGCATAAACGCCAAAAGAACAATTTTTGATGGTGGTGTATTCGAAGATGTTTCCTTTGCTGCCTTTGCCAAGGATGATCCCGTACCATTGGCCGACCTCATCCTGAAAGGCCTCTTCGAGGCGGTCGCCCTGCACCACAATCGGGTTTTCGGCAGTCCCGAGCATGCGGATTTTTCCTTTGCTCAAAGCATAGAGAATGCCGTCGTTAAACACACCGAAAACATCGTTGCGGGCGATGCCACCGTGTACGTATATTTTTGTACCCGCGGCTACTTCCAGAGCGCAGCTGTCAATGAGGATCTCACCATAAATGACATAAGGTTTGGGATCGTCCCAGCGGATGGTACCGTTGTCGCAACTCAAAATGACGGGGACGCCCTTATTGAAACGACTGGGGAAATAATTGGCATTTTGTCCCCAGGCCTCCAGATTCACCTGTTGTAAATTCCCGTTGGTTTCAAACTCGATTTTGTCTTCAATTACAAAAGGGCTGACCGAAAGCGGCTGGTTGGGGTCAATGGTTACTTCTACAAATACATAGATGCTGTCGTTGGCCCAAATTTCGATGTCACTCAATTCGTCGCCGGGGATGCCGTCCACATTCATGCTGAAGTTAACCCCTGTATTGCCCACAATGCGGGCCCGGGAGATGAGAATGGGCTGGTCGTGGCGGTTGTAAACCTTGAACGAACGGGTTGCCGACCCCAATTGCGTAAAAACGGTATCAAAACGAAGTGTATCTAAGGAAAACTCCAGTTTGGCGTCACTGTCCGTGATGTAATCTTCGTCTTTGTCGCAGGCGAAAACAGAGAGCAACAGGGCTGCGGCAGCGCTTATGATCAGAAAAGATTTTTTCATGCTAAGACTGAAAATTTGAAAACAAGATCACAAAGTTAGCAAGAAAGGCAGACCAAAGGTCCATCGTTCCGGAAATGCTAAAAAAAACAGCGGGTTTGGGCTTACGAAAATCCTTTCTTTTTATTGTTTAACATGACATTGTTTATTGTATTAAATTGCCACGTCTGAAAATTTTAACGTTTGATGCAACCCCTTTCGGGGGACGTTGTCTATTCATTCAGCCTCGAAACATAACGAGACATTGGACTACGCGAATACTCATCACGACATTGTTGAACAGTGTAAACAGGGCAGCCGCCATGCTCAGTTTGAGCTATACAGGCTTTATTCCAAAGCCATGTACAATATTTGTTTGCGCATGTTGAACAGTGAACTGGATGCGGAAGACGTACTTCAACACTCTTTCGTGGACGTTTTTTCGAAACTGGAGTCATTCAGGCACGAATCGTCTATAGGGGCCTGGATCAAACGGATTGTCATCAACAATTGCATTAACCACCTCAAACGCAGTCGCCTGAAGTTTGAAGAGTTGGATGACAAGTTCCACAATGTGACAGAGGAAGCGCCCTATGAAGCGCCGGGATTGAGTGTGGAAATGGTAAAGAAAGCTATGGTTGAGTTACCGGACGGATACCGGGTAGTTTTTTCGCTGTACCTGCTGGAAGGTTATGACCACGAAGAAATAGCGGAGATTCTTAATATCTCAGAAGCAACTTCCAAATCACAGTTTCACAGGGCGAAAAAACGACTGAAAGAAATCATCGAATCCAAACACTATAGATCATAAAATTCAAGCAGCAATGCAACGCGATTTTTTGGAACAATTTATCAAAGACAACCGGGAAGCTTTTGACGATGCCACCCCTAATCTCAAGGTTTGGGCTGACGTCAGCAAAACGCTGGATGCCCGGCCCCCGCAAGCAAAACGGGTGGTGATGTGGTCAAAAGCACGGGTTGCAGCGGCAATAGTAGCTTTGGTTACTGCAGGTGCCCTGTTTGGCAGCTATCTGACCCGTGTTAATGACCAGGAAGCCGTTGCTTCCGCCGAGCTGGTTTCGCCGGAACTGATAGAAGCGGAGCAGTACTACAATGGAGAAGTGCAGAAGCGGTACAGTCAATTGGCCAATTATCAGTATGATAAGTCTGTAGATCAGGATTTGCAGCAAATTGACCAGATCATGGAAGAATTGCGCGCCGATCTGGCTGAAGCCCCCAAAGGCATGGAAGAAGAAATCATCAGCAATCTAATAAAAAGCTACCAGACCAAAATCCGGATTTTGGAAAGGGTGCTTGATCGAACTCAATCTACTCATTCAAAAACTTCAAAATCGGCAAGCGATGAAGTTGGCATATAATTTATCAATCCTCATTTTGATGGCGGCAATTCCCTGCGCTTATGCAGGGGTTGAAACCGGCGAACGCACGGATTTTACCAAAACCATCAAGAAGGAATACGAAGTGGGCAGTAACGCTACGGTACACATCAACAACAAATACGGCAAGGTAGATGTAAAAACCTGGGATAAAAACCGCGTTAAAATTGATGTACGCATCATTGTGCGTGCCAATACGGAAGCAGAAGCCCAAAAAGTATTCGACCGCATCAATGTGCAGTTTTCCAACACAGGAAGCTATGTGAAAGCGGAAACGACTATTGAACCTCAAAACCGCAAATGGTGGGACAGCGGACCGTCAAAAAATGATTATTCTATCAATTATGAGGTCTTCGCCCCGGCAAGTGTCAATCTGGAATTGTACAATAAATACGGCGATGTCTATGCAGCTGCGATAAAGGGCAAAGGCACCATTGACGTAAAATACGGCAATTTTAAATTAGACGGACTGTTCGAAGCCTCCAACATCACCCTGGCCTATGGCAACGGCAAACTCACCAAGGGGGGCAAATTGGTCACAGATGTCAGTTATGGTCGGCTTAATGTAACGGAAGCGGATGAAATGGACCTCAACAGCAAGTATTCGACCATTACCCTGGATAAGGTAGACGCTGTGCGCAGCATGAGCAAATACGACACCTACAAGCTGGGCAACATCCAAAATTTCCGGAATATTGGTAAGTACGACAACATCGAAGTCCAGAATGCAGGACACATGGTGGTCAGTTCCAAATATACCAATGTACATGTTGAAAAAGCAACCAAAGTGCTGGAAATGAACATGGAATACGGAGGCGTAAACGTCATGCAGCTCAATAAAGGCTTTTCGGATGTGAATCTTAGCGGCAAATACACCGATTTCAAACTCATAGTGGAAAATGGTGCCGTTTACCGCATCGACGCTCTGGCCGATTACGCCGGGGTGCGCTATCCGGTTGGTATGACGGTTACCCACGAGAAAAAAGACAAATCCTATTATGAGATTCAGGGCCACGTTGGCCAACAGGGAGCGCCTGCGGTAATCAAAGCCCGAATTAGCTATGGCGGACTGAAAGTGCAGTAGGGAAGGAAAACAGTTTTCATTTTGGGTTTTAAAAAACATGAGACATCCCGAATTTTGGATGTCTCATGTCATTTGTGCTACTCACATTTTGGGGTGCCTATCCTATAAAACCGAAGGTTCATTGCAAAAGGCCCGCTTGGTGTATTTTCGAGGGGATATCGGCCCCGGACTGTCCCAAACAAGCGCTAAGACGGGCAGCCACGTGTT
>JABWAJ010000178.1 GCA_013361075.1 Saprospiraceae bacterium
CCTCATCGCGCCGAACAAGCGCCTGAGCATTGCGCAAGGCGCCATACTGCCCTTCACCCCGAAAACGCCAGGCGCCGGCTATGGCGACTACTACATCGGGCTGCTGGCCGGCGTGGCGGAGCGCATGGGCTTCTCGGTGAACGATCCGCTGGAGAAGCTCAGCCCGGAGCAGTGGAAGGCGCTCATGTACGGCGTGGAGGGCAACGTAACGGTCCAGTTACGAAACCGCTGGGGGCGTACGCGGCGTTTCGATTCCGAGTTCGCGGGCATCGTCAACATGCTGGACCGCCGCCTGAAGGATACTTCCAGCGACTACATCCGCGAGGAGCTGGCGCAGTACCAGTCCACGCGCCCATGCCCGGCCTGCAAGGGAAAGCGGCTGCGGCCTGAATCGCTTGCCGTAACCATTAATGGCATGGATATCGCCGAGCTCTGCGCGGGATCCATCGCGAAGGTGGACCATCAGACCGCGAATCTGCAGCTCACCGCACGCGAGGAGACCATCGCCCGGCGAATCGTGAAGGAGATCCGCACCCGTCTCGGCTTCCTGATGAACGTCGGGCTGGACTACCTCACGCTCAACCGGCCGGCACGAACGCTGTCAGGAGGAGAAGCCCAGCGCATCCGGCTAGCCACCCAAATCGGATCGCAACTAACCGGCATTACTTACATCCTGGACGAACCAAGCATCGGGTTGCACCAGCGCGACAACCAGCGGCTCATTGAGGCTTTACGCGAATTAACAGAAATCGGGAATACCGTTCTTGTTGTAGAACACGATAAAGACATCATGATGGCTTCCGATTACCTCATCGACCTTGGTCCGGGTGCAGGAAAACATGGTGGAGAGGTGGTTGGCCAGGGCACGCCGGAATCGTTCATCAAACGCGATACAATCACTGCTGATTATCTGACCAACCGGCGAAAGATTGAGGTACCTGCCATTCGCCGTCCTGGCAACGGCTTGTTCCTGGAACTTAGCGGCGCTACCGGCAATAACCTTAAAAACGTAGACATCGTTATTCCACTAGGCACCCTGTGTTGCATCACTGGCGTTTCCGGCAGTGGAAAATCAACCCTGATCAATGAAACCATGTACCCCATTTTAAGGCAATACTTTTACAACAGTGTTCAGAAACCCATGGCGCACAAAGCCATCAAAGGGCTTGAACATTTGGATAAAGTCATCGAAATTGACCAATCGCCCATTGGCCGGACACCGCGTTCCAACCCCGCTACTTACACCGGGGTATTTACTGACATCCGGAAAATCTTTACCGAGTTGCCAGAATCCAAAATCCGGGGCTACAATCCGGGGCGCTTCTCTTTTAATGTAAAAGGCGGGCGCTGCGAAGTGTGCGAAGGATCGGGTATGCGCGTTATTGAAATGAATTTCCTTCCCGATGTTTACGTTGATTGCGAAAATTGCCTTGGCCGGCGCTACAACCGCGAAACGCTGGAGGTTTTATACAAAGGGAAAAGCATCAACGATGTCCTGAACATGACAGTAAGCGAAGGCGTTGATTTTTTTCAAAATATCCCTCCCATTTATAGAAAATTGAGGACATTGAACGAAGTGGGGCTGGGCTACATCACCCTCGGACAACAGGCAACCACACTTTCCGGAGGGGAAGCACAACGGGTAAAACTGGCGGAGGAGCTCTCCAAAAAAGATACCGGGAAAACATTGTATATCCTTGACGAGCCTACCACAGGGTTGCACTTTGAAGACATCCGGCATTTACTGGAGGTCTTGAACCGCCTTGTGGAAAAAGGCAACACGGTTGTCATTATTGAACACAATATGGATGTCATCAAAGTTGCCGATTACATCATTGATATGGGGCCGGAAGGCGGGCACCGGGGAGGTAAAGTAATTTGTTCAGGCACGCCGGAACAGGTTGTCAAACAAAAGAATAGTTTTACCGGTCAGTTTCTCAAACTGGAATTACATCAAAATTGAACAACCATGAAAAAATCTTGTACCCTCTTCCTTTTATTGGTTTGCATGCTGGCTGGAGTGACTGCACAAACAGCGAAATTTTCAGATGCTAAAATAAAGGCGCTCAAAAAAGAAGCGGCAGAAAAAGTGCAGAGCAGGGCCAAGATGGCACAAGTAATGGTAGATAAAATTTTCAGTTTTTCAGAACTGGGTTTTCAGGAGATAGAATCTTCCCGATACCTGACAGATATCCTGAAACAAAATGGATTTTCTATTGAATATGGCATTTCTGGCGTACCTACTGCCTGGTGGGCGGTTTGGGGGTCCGGAAAGCCGGTCATTGCCCTCGGTAGCGACCTTGACTGCATTCCGAAAGCTTCTCAAAAACCCGGTGTGGCCTACCACGACCCCATTGTTGAGGGTGCTCCCGGCCACGGAGAAGGCCATAATTCAGGCATTCCGCTGAATATTGTGGCAGCACTCAGTGTCAAAGAAATTATGGAGCGTGAAAAAATACCCGGCACGCTCATCCTATGGCCGGGAGTGGCCGAAGAATTGGTAGGTACCAAAGCCTTTTATACCCGCGACGGGTATTTTGACCAGGTTGACTTGTGCATTTTTACCCATGTGGCCAACAACCTGAATGTATCTTACGGACAGGCTCGCGGAACCGGATTGATTTCGGTAGAATACCTGTTTGAAGGAGAAGCTGCGCACTCGGCAATGTCTCCCTGGCGAGGGCGCAGTGCGGCAGATGCCGTAGAATTGATGAACATCGGTTGGCAATACGCCCGCGAACACCTCGATCCGCTGCACCGTTCCCATTCTGTGATCAAAAATGGAGGTGACCAACCCAACGTGGTCCCTTCCAAAGCCTCTATCTGGTACTATTTTCGTCACGTCACCTACCCTAAAATTATGGAGGTGTACGAACGGGCAAACCGCATCGCAGAAGGTGCCGCTATGATGACGGATACCAAAGTATCGCGACGGGTATTGGGCTCAGCCTGGCCAAGGCACTTCAATAAAGTAATTGCCGAAACCGCTTATGAAAATATAAAAACGGTAGGATTGCCGCAGTGGAGCGAAGCTGATCACCAATTGGCGCGCGCCCTCCAACGCGAAGTTCAGGCTCCAAACGACTCAACTGGCCTGGCTACGAAATTAGATACCCTCGATACGCCGGTACAATCTTTTGTGAGCGGGGGTTCCGACGACATCGGCGATATCTCGTGGAAGTTGCCCACCATCACCTTAGGCTATCCGTCCAATATCCCTGGCCTTCAGGGACACCACTGGTCGAACGCAGTAGCCATGGCGACTCCTATTGCCCATAAAGGGGTTGTTGCAGGCGCCAAGGTAGAAGCAATGACGCTCCTGGATTTGTTGCTGAAACCGGAGCTGGTGACCAAATCCTGGGAATATTTCAAAAATGAACAGGGCATGAAGCAACAATATGTGCCAATGGTTTCCAAAGAAGATAAACCAGCTACCTATCTCAACACGGAAATTATGGAGACCTACCGCGAAAAACTAAAGCCGTTTTATTACGATGAAACAAAATATAGCTCTTATTTGGAACAATTGGGAATTCAATACCCTACCGTCAAACCAAAATAGTTTGGCTAAAAAAGGGTTGCCTAAACCTTTTTGAATGGTTACTGTTTTCCTTCGGTGAATTTGGCCTGTTGAAGGCGGTGGAACAAAATCCTTACTGCGGTGGCAATTTATTCAATAAGTGATTTGGAAAAACTTTCGGGCATCAAAGCCCATACCATCCGGATATGGGAACAACGCTACAACATCATCAACCCGCAGCGAACGGATACCAATATCCGTTATTACGCTGATGAGGACCTGAAGTTGTTGCTGAATGTCGCTTTGCTGAATAAAAACGGAATCAAAATCTCCAGGATCGCGAATATGAGCCAGCATGAGATTGCAGAAAAAGTAGCTGCCATCTCGGAGTTGAATTTTGAATACGATACCCAACTGGATGCACTCACCATTTCCATGATCGAAATGGATGAGTACAAGTTTGACCGCATCGTTTCTACCAATACCCAGCAAATTGGTTTTGAGCGCACGATGCTCGAAGTCATCTACCCGTTTCTTGAAAAGCTCAGCCTTCTCTGGCTTACCGGATCTATCAATCCTGCACAGGAAAACTTCATCAGCTACCTGATCCGGCAAAAGATTATTGCTGCTATTGACCAGGAACCTTTACCTGTAGATAAATCAACCAAAAAATTCGTCATCTACCTGCCTGAAGGTGAACGCCAGGAATTAAGCCTCCTGTTCATGCATTACCTGTTGAAATGCCGCAAAAACCGGGTGATTTACCTGGGGCAGGACATCTCCCTTCCAGACCTTAAAGACGCCTGCAAAATCCATCATCCGGATTTTATTTTTACCATGATTACGGAAACTTTTGCCAAAGAACCAGTGCAAAAGTATATTGACCGCATGGCAGCAACTTTTCCCGACTCTAAAATATTATTGTCTGGCTACCAATTAGTTGTGCAACCGGTAATGCCTGCCAAAAACGTAACTATTCTCAAAAGCCTCCCTCAGATGCTCGAATTTCTGTCGTGGAACAGCGATATGACCGGTATGATGAACGTGGTTAAATAGACTTGTTACTTCAAAGCAGGTTATAAAAAATAACGAATAGCCAATTCGTAGCCTTTCAGGCCCAGGCCAACAATGCTGCCTTCACAGTTTGGAGAAAGCCATGAATGATGGCGAAACGCCTCCCGCGCAAAAACATTGGAGATGTGAACTTCAATAACCGGTGTGCGGATGGCTGAAATGGCATCAGCAATGGCCAGGGAAGTATGGGTCAAAGCACCGGCATTCAAAACGATGCCGTCGTAGGAAAACCCCGTTTCCTGAATTTTATCAATAAGGTGCCCTTCGTGGTTGCTTTGGAAGTAATGGAGGATAACGGTTGGAAACTCCTGCTGCAGGTAAGCAAAAAACTCCTCAAACGTCTCGTGCCCGTAAATATCCGGCTCCCGGACGCCCAATAAGTTCAGATTTGGTCCGTTGATGATGATGATTTTCATGGCGAAAAAGTTTCGTTGCCTTTATCCCTCTTCTGCTGCCTGTCCCTTGCTTCTCCTGATAAACCCGGTTATTTTACAACCTTTAAACTCATATCCAGACTCGTGGCAGAATGGGTCAGGGCACCTATGGAAATATAGTCGACTCCGGTTTGAGCAACGAGGCGCACATTGTGGATGTTGATGCCGCCCGAGGCTTCTGTTTCGTAGCGCTTGTCTACCGTGGCAACTGCTTCCTTGAGCAGCATCCATTCGAAATTGTCAAAAAGAATTCGGGTAATATTGCCTGCTTCCAGTGCTTCTGACAACTCTACAAGGTTGCGAACCTCAACAGTTACATTGAGATTCAGGCCATTGGCTTTCTGATACGCCGCTACCTGAGCAATTGCCTTGCCCACTCCGCCGCAAGCATCAATATGGTTGTCTTTGATCATAATCCAATCGTACAAACCATCGCGGTAATTGTGGCACCCCCCCAGGCGGACTGCCCATTTTTCAAGAAAGCGGAGCAGAGGGGTGGTTTTGCGGGTATCCAGAATTTTTACAGGGAGATCTTCTACCTCGAACACGAAACTATTACTCAGGGTAGCAATGCCGCTCATGCGCTGCATGGTGTTCAGCACCAAACGCTCTACCATGAGCAAGGTGCGGGTATTGCAGTGAAAAACTTCGAATACGATATCCCCGTCGTGTACCGGCGAACCGTCCTGAATATGAATTTTCACATCCGCTTCCGGTGCCATTTTGCCGAATATGTAGGCGGCTACTTCCACGCCGGCGACGATGCCAACGTCCTTAACCAGCAACCGGGCATCACTAAAAGAATCGGGTTGGATACAGGCCAGGCTGGTATGGTCACCTGTGCCAACATCTTCTGCCAATGCACGGGTGACAAATTCATCCAAAAGTTCCACTGCGGGTCTATACATCTCGTGTTGGTTTTAATTGCCGCAAAAGTAACAAAATCCGGTCAAGCACGAATCCATCTTTTTTGCCGGTTACTATGGCTTTAAGAACAGTTTCTTATATTTATCCTCGAATGCCAGGCACGATCCGGGTTAAGCAGGGCAGGAAAAGCCTTTGCGCCGGTAAATGGCCAAGTCAAATGAATTTATTCACTTACTACGAAAGCGTTACAAATGATACCTAACTGGATGGCCCTGGCAGGGGCAGCACTAATTCCGCTTATGATTGGATTTATTTGGTACAACCCAAAAGTATTGGGTACTGCCTGGATGAATGCCAGCGGCTTGACAGAAGAAAAAATGAAAGGTGCCAATATGGGGCTGATTTTCGGATTGACCTTGTTGTTTAGCTTTTTCATCTCTTTGGCGCTCTATTCAATCGTCATCCATCAGATGCATGTTTATTCCATTCTGGCAGACGAAGCCAGCGCCAAAGACCCTGCTTCAGAATTGGGGAAATGGCTGGCCGATTTCAACACCCGCTTCGGAGATCACTACCGAACGTTTAAACACGGAGCATTACACGGAACAATTGCAGGCATTCTTTTTGCACTTCCGGTATTAACGGTCAATGCACTATTCGAGCGGAAGGGATTCAAATACATTGCGATTAATGCCGGGTACTGGATCATTTGCCTTGCCCTGATGGGGGGCATCATTTGCAAATGGGGGTAACCGAAAAAATACCACAGGTAGAACTTATTCAGGACTTGTGCGGTTATTCCGCATCGCAGACATGTTTTGTCTGTGTTTAGAAATTTTCAGTAAGCGATGGCAGAGAAGAAAGTAAAAAAGGTAGAAATTATCAACCGGAGCGCCCGACACGAATACGAATTTCTGGATACGTACGAAGCGGGCATCATGTTGGTAGGTACGGAGATCAAATCCATCCGTAAAGGAAGCGCAAATCTGAAAGATGCTTATTGTCTTTTTGATAAAGGGGAATTGTTTGTGAGAGGGATGTTCATCTCCGAATACGAGTTTGGTGGCAGTTATTTCAACCACGAATCCAGGCGGGTGCGCAAACTCCTTCTGCGCCGGGGCGAACTCCGTAAGCTGGAACGCAAGGTTAAAGAAAAGGGGCTGACCATTGTGCCCTACCGGCTATACCTCAATGACCGCGGTTTTGCAAAACTGGAAATCGCACTCGCCCAGGGTAAACGCACTTACGACAAGCGGGATACCATCAAAGAACGGGACAATAAACGCGATATGGAGCGATTGAAGAAAATCAAGCTTTGAATAAAGCGATTGCAATCGGGGCAATAGCCAGTTTGCAGACAATGCAAAATACGTTGCAGTTGAAAACTGGTCAATTGAGCTTGACGCTCCTGCTGATGTAAAGCCCTTCATGTCTACCTCTGATTTGAAGTAACGGGCATTGGGTTATCGGGGCAAGCTTACTGAAAAAATACAACCTGAATGTGTATTTTGCAGGCGAAAATAGCAATACATGAAACCTACCCTTCTCATTTTGGCTGCCGGTATTGGCAGCCGATACGGTGGCCTGAAACAGGTGGACGGCGTTGGCCCTAACGGCGAAGCCATCATCGAATATTCCATCTACGATGCCATTCGTGCAGGCTTTGGCAAAGTTGTGTTTATCATTCGCCAGGACATTGAAGCCGCATTCAAAGAAAAATTTGGTGGAAAATTTGACCACCTTATCGAAACAGGATACGTTTTTCAGGAATTAGACAGCCCAATTGAAGGCATTTCAGAATGGCCGGAAAGGATAAAACCCTGGGGCACAGGCCATGCCATGCTGGTCGCTGCCAATGCCATCAATGAGCCCTTTGCCGTAATCAATGCTGACGATTACTACGGCGTTGATGCTTTCCGGGAAATTTGTGTTTTTTTGCAAAACGATTGCACCCCCAATCACTACGGCATGGTAGGCTATGTGCTGAGTAATACCTTATCCGATCATGGAACGGTATCCCGGGGCGTCTGTTCGATGGATGAAGCTTCCTATCTGACCGACATCAATGAGCGCACCAAGGTGGAACGCACCGATAAAGGAATTTTTTACGAAGACACTGACGGACGGCACCTCCTTGGGCCTGATACATTGGTATCCATGAATTTTTGGGGCTTCCACCCTTCTGTCTTTGAAACCGCCCGGCAACTTTTTGTACAGTTTGTAAAAGACAATGCCAACAATCCCAAAGCAGAGTTTTTTATCCCCCTCATTGTCAGCCACCAGATCAAAGCCGGAGAAATCAAACTGAAAGTCATTCCCTGCAACGACCAGTGGTATGGCGTTACATACCAGGAAGATAAAGCGCCGGTAAAAGCCGCTTTCCGCGAATTTATTGACCAGGGGATCTACCCGGAAGCTTTGTGGGGATAACCGTTGGGGTTGTGTAATAAGGTGCAAAGAGCAAGGGGCAAAAGGCAATAATTTCGTAAAATCAATCTGATGGCTTACGAAAACATCAAACTTTACGAAACAAAATTGCCCCGTGTCTTTTGCCTCCTGCCTCTTTACACAACCCCGGATTGACCTATACCTGATAGAAGATTTTCCGCGCAAACGATACCTGTCATGGATAAAATCAATATTTTGCTTACCGAAAATCCGCTTTCTGTACAGGCTTGCGAGGCTTTTGTCAGCGGCGCTGATGCTGGTGGAACCGTGGTTTTCATTGGAACGGTCCGCAACAAAACCCAGGCTAAATCGGTTGTACGCCTGGAATTTGAAGCATACGCCCCCATGGCTGTTGCAGAAATGCAAAAAATTGCCGAAACTGCGCAGACTCGTTTTTCTGTTTTAAAAATAGCGATCCACCACCGAACCGGGGTGCTGGGCATCGGAGATATTCCGGTAGTCATTGCGGTGAGCGCCGCACACCGGGGAGCAGCTTTCGAAGCCTGCCAGTTTTGTATTGATACCCTGAAACAAACCGTGCCAATCTGGAAAAAAGAAATTTTCGAGGACGGAGAAACCTGGGTTGCAGCGCACCCCTGACCTGCTCTTCATTACATCAAATGCCAATTTACCTGCCATGCGCGAATACTTGCAAGAAATGGATCGCTGGATCGAGGAAGGAAAGCCCTTCAGCGCTGTGACCGTCATCAATACCTGGGGTAGTGCGCCCCGACCCGTTGGAACCACCATGTTTGTTGGCCCTGCCATGGAAATGCTCGGTTCGGTTTCTGGCGGTTGTGTGGAAGGAACCCTGCTGCGCGAGTCGGAAACCACAACAGCCGGGGGCGTCGGTAAGCACCTCAAATTTGGAGTCAGCGACGACGATGCGTGGTCGGTGGGCCTCACTTGTGGCGGCACCATTGAGGTTTTTATGGAGCAATTCCCCGGGTGTAGCGATGCCGGGTTTTGGCAAACCCTGCGCCGGTGCCTGGCAGAAAACAAAAGCTGCGTCTGGGCTACCCGCATAGATGGTAGTGCCCACGCCTATTCCCTGCTCCAGCCCGAAGACTCCGATGCTGTTTCAACGATGCCTGCTGATTTGAAGGAACACGCGCTGCGGGCCTGGCGGGAGCGCAAAAGCCAGATTGTGACTTCAGGAGGTGCAAGTTGGTTCCTAAGGGTCTTTCCTCGCAAACTCCAGTTATTTGTCATTGGA
>JABWAJ010000179.1 GCA_013361075.1 Saprospiraceae bacterium
ATTTTTGTTCAATGGTGTTGGTCCTGCGCTCATGTTTTTAAGTGGCTTCCGCCAAAAGTAGAAAAACGCAGGGACTATTCGTATTGAATAAGGAGAAATCGGGGGAGATGTGACGGGAGAAAAAATTTTTAAGGGATTTGTCACAAGCAGGTAGCTCCACACTTATCTAAAAAGAACACCATCCTTTCTGAAAATCATACAAACACCCAAAGTAAACTCCGGCATATCCTATGCTGGCTGGATAAGGCGGATGCTGAAAAGCCTGGAAAAGAGTAGGCAAGTGTATAAACAATTTACCACAATGAAAAAAACATTCAAGCTATTCGGACTGATTTTAATGGCAATGCTGTTGTTTAATCAGACTTCTTACGCAGATGCAGTTGCAAAAAAGCGAAACAAATGCAAAAACGGAAAGCAGTATTATGCAAAAGCAAAGGCAGACGGCCCTGGATGGGGATGTAAAAAAGATAAGGAAAAAAACTGGAGTTGCAGCACCGCTTCAGCAGATGCTTATATTTATTATTATTCCAACTGTGCCTGCACAAAAGACGGAGGCCCCGGAGCTCAGGACGGGGCTAAGGCATACGCCAGCGCTGGCACTGTCTTAACCCAATCCACCTGGAAAACAACAGCATGCTCAGGATTTAAAGCAGGGGGCGACTTGCCTGCAAACTTCATTAGTACTCCTACAGGGTTTAATGGCTTCGTATCCAATGAAGTTTCAGCGGAGGATGTGGTTTTTGATTATGCCAAAAATACGATTACGTTTCGGGCTTTGAGCGGTAATATACAGGCAAACGCAGATCAGCTTGCTGACGAATACAGCACTTTCATTATTACAATTGCCAAAATTTCAGGGGATGATGGCCAGGAGCGGGAAGTGGTCCTTTTCAGAAAACAGGTGACGCTTACCGGCGGAAAACTAACGGTTACCGGTTCTGAAGGCGGGTTCCGCGAAAGCGATTTTAAACCCAGCCTATTGGAAAAAGGTAGCCGGTACGAATTGCCAAAATCAGACCGGGTTGTCCAATTGGGAGAAGATATTGATGAAAACACTGTATTGGAAGTCAGTTTTGAAGGCGATGTAAAAAACCTCAAAGACGAACTGTCCAGCCCCAACGGAACCCCAAGTACAATTTGCTGCGAAAAGAATCTGCTCAAAAACGGAGCTTTAACGGGCGATTGCTCGGCTTATACCAGCAATAACATCACTTCCGGGTGTCTCCCCAACTGGTCGAGAAGCACTGGATCCCCTCAGCTTAGCAATGCAATGGGCTACACTACTCCGGGATTCGTACTCGCCTGGGGTACCAATACGCCCAATGAAACGATCAAACAAAGTGTGACCCTCCAGGCTGGGTATCGCTACCGCATATCCTGCGCCATCCGGAAACCCAAACCCCTTGCAGGGCATATTGATGGGATGCGTTTCCAATTTTATGCCGGCTCGATTGCACCCACTAATTTGATGGGGCAAACATTTAAATTGTTTTACACGGCAACGCCTGACTGGGTTTATGTTACCCTGCCTGACTGGACCTGCCCGCCGGGCCTCGCCGGGGTAAAAGATATGATTATCGGTGCAATCAGTGAAACCGCAGGCAAAGCTGCCTTTGGCTATATTGACGACATCTGCATTCAGGAGTTGCCACCATGCGACCGTTTGCTGGCTGCTGCAATTTCCGGCCCGGTAACACTCTGTGAAGGAACTGGAGCGTCTTATTCCCTTCCAGCTTTGCCAGGCGCTACCTATTCCTGGTCGGTTTCACCATCCGTTCCGTTTACAGGAAATAATACGAACGCCATTACCATTCCCGGCACGTCTACTGTAGGCAAAACACAACTGACCATCTCCGTAAAAGTTAAGTGCGGAGAGACAGAGGTTGTCAAAACATTGGTTGTCAATATCCTCAAAAAAATAACGGATGCGAACTTTAATCTGGTCGTCTCTCAGGGTACAGGCGGATACAGTGCTTCCGCAACTCCGGTCGTTGGCGCTGGTTATCAACACATATGGGTACTTTATGAAAGCAGCACCCCCTTTCCTAATTGCAACCTGACAACAACAGGCTTTCTTACCAAAGATATCCAATATGGAATTAACTACAGCTTCTCAGGGCTGACGACTGGCAAAAATTACCTGCTCAGACACTATGTACAGAATTGTGATGGAGCCTGGTTGGTGAAAAACAAGTGTTTCTCCGTCACACGCGAGGCCCGAATCAAGCCGGGTACCAACGAATTACCTGCTACCATGAGTGATGGAGCTCTGAAAACACTGTCAAACGATGAGGTTGAAATAGAAATCATCAAAGCAGAAATTTCTCAGGCGGGTACAAGTACCGGCACACCAAAAGATAAATAAGATTTATCCGGCTACTATTGGCCGCGACTCCAAAAAACAGCACCAACAGCGGCCTGCTTACCACAGGTCGCTGTTTTTCAGCACTTTTCTTTTATAAATTTGATTTTTTTATTACATTTGTTTTGCACCAGTTAAAACTCCTTGTATATGAAAAACGTAGGTATTGGCCGACCATTTCTGTCCTTGGCTTCCTCTTTCCTCTTTTGTTTTTCTCTAACCACTGTTTTTGGACAAAAACTAACCCTGTCTGTCGCTGCAACGGGCACTGGGGTTGAAGTCAAGACTATTTATGAACAAATAGCAAACACTTCGGGCACCAACAACTATGTAGACCCCTTAGACACCCTAAACGGAGAAACCTCGTTCGGTCTTTTTTATCGGATAGACAGCGACCCGACAACAAACAACAATGCCTCTTTGAATGCCGGGTCTTATTATTGGCGAGACGATATAGTATATCCCAACAAATTGGCCCTCTCCAAAATCATTGACCTACCGCCGGGCAAATATTCCATCGTTGCGTACCTGTCCAGGAAATCGAAACCCATTAGAACCATAAACCTGAGTGGTACTATGGGCAGTGGATTTACCCTTTTTGAAGTGCCCGCACAAGACCCCAACAACCTTGCCTTAAACGGATTTGAAGCAGTAGATATGACGACCGGCTCAACTCCTTCCACCCTCAAGCTGGAAAATAGTTGGAATGTTTTTACAGATAGGGCTATTGCCAATACGGCAACCGATCATTTAATTTTTAATGCATCTTCCAATGTGTCGGGCGCTACGCCAACTCAACCCTGGTTTTTCATTACCTTATCCGTGGAAAATTCAGCCTGGGTTGGGCAGGATATTTCTATGATCTATAACCCCATCTTCGAATATAAGGGGCTGATATTTGGGAACAAAGCAAACGATATTTCAAGCAATTCCTGGATATCGGGCGAGGACAAAAGTAAGATAGGCACCGTTATCATAAAAAGAGGAATGTTGCCCAAAAACCTTTCCCACCAAACCCATATACATTTTATGTTTCAACTTAAACCGGAAGTATTATATCCTCCGGGCTATGTAAAATTTACTGCCCAATTTGAAACCGGCCCACCGGTTACTCTGGATTTAGCAGTCAAACCCAAACCCCACGATCCCAATAGTCTGACGGTTAATAAAAAAACAATTTGTCCTTGTGATAAAGCCCTTGAGCTACATTACAGGGTTGATTTCCAAAATATTGGGACAGGCCCGGTAAAGGATGTGCGAGTTGTCTTGATGGACACAGATGGATTAGATGTTTCCAGTTTGGCACCCTTTGGGGATAAAACACTTAAAAAAGGCGTGCCTATGATGTATCACAGAGGGCCCAGAGGCGCACCTGCCCCAACCTTCGAAATTCCCGGAATTAACTTGCCGGGTACCAACCAGGCACCGCCCAATAGCGTTCCGGACGATGAGACTTGGGACTACTTTGACTTTACGGTAAGCACCACGGGGTGTTTGAAAGACAATACATTCATCCGGCCTAAAGCACGCGTTTTCTTTTCAGACGTTCCCGGCTACTTAGATACGAATATCGGCGAAACCCATGTACTCTACTCGGCAGGAGAATCAACCGATGGACCTCCACAGTCTTGTGTTTCACGTGTCGATCCAAAAGCTTGCAGGGGGTGCTTAGTCATTAAAGAAAGAAGGAACTAACTCAAAAACAAGACAATCCAGAAGTAGAAAAGTCAACAAGTCTTTTTTTTAATTATTCACCAAAAAACTTCAAACAATGAATAAAAGGCATCTTTATTTTGTCAAAAAAATAAAGTACGGATTTATTTTTTTGACACAAATATTGGTTTTGAATGCTGGAGAAGCCCAACCAGTGCTTACCGAAACCATCATCAACAATTGCAGTATTGAAATTCAAACAGTACTTACCAATCAGCCTGGTGATCCCCCGAGTACTCCGGTGGGACTTTTTTACCGATTGGAGTATTCTTCTTCTTCTGGTTTGGCTAAAGCTTCTTACTACTGGAATGATCAGACAATTAGTGGATCTAATGCAACTGCACCTAAATTACTGGCAGACCTACCTGACGGGCAATACAATCTGATCTGTTACGAATTAAGAAAAAATGGTCCAATCAGAACTGGAGGAAAAAGCTGGACACTGGGCTTTGGTGGAAGTGGCGGCGGTTGTGGATTTACGAAGCTGCCTGCAGTGGATATGTCGTCTTCTCCAACCTCTTCAATTATGTTGCAACCAAGCTGGAATGCTTACGCAAATACAGGTTTTTCACACATACCGCAGTGTGACCAACTGGTTGCCAGCGGCACTGTTCTGTCACCGAATTTTTCTTGGTTTTTTGTTACCGTAAGTGTTTTTAAGTGGTCCTCACAGGTCTATAATGGTGCCCCTTTAGAAAAGATTGATCTGTCGTTTAATGACTCCGAACTATTTTATGCAGGAGCTATCGAAAGCAATTATGAGGGCAAATGGTCCAACCCAAACTGGAAATACATTGATAATATTGCAAATGTTTCTTTGACTGGCGATGACTTGCTCACCATTACCAGGAAACCAGCTTTTCAAGAATCAGATAATTTTCAAACCCATATTCATCTTATTTTTAAAAAACAGAGTTATTCTACAAATAATCATGATTTTTTTGCAATTTTTCAGGGTGCTAACCCTAATATTCCGGATTTTCATACAGACATTTCACTACCGGTAAAGGGCAATCCGCATGATCCTAATAGTTTGGAAGTTGATAAGAATAAATTGTGCCCCTGCCAGGCTGATGAAACGCTTACGTATCAGGTCAATTTTCAAAACAAAGGCACTACACCTGCTGCCAGGGTGGATATTGAATTAATGAGCAATGCCGCACACCTCGACGTTTCATCATTAACCATTTTGCCCAATACCAAAACCGGATTAGTAGAAACAAGCCTGAAAAACGCCAAAATTTCTAAAACTGGAACCAATAAATTTAGCATTGAAAAAGATCTTCCCATTCAGGAGTGGCTTCCTGGCAGCACTCAAGTAACTCCCAAAAGTTACCCCTACACTGAAACGGAAGATTATTTTAAATTCACAATTAAAAAAAAGGATTGCCTTAAACTTGGAACGGTAATTCAACCACATGTTAGAATTATATTCGTTGGGGCAAAAAAAGATAGCCTTGGAATCATTATGGGCTACGACACACCACAACCGTTTATTGAAACAAACCTTGAAAAAACTGAAATTTTAAACTTTATTAAAGAAGGGGATATAGGATGTCCGCCACCCAGTCCTTCCTGTAAAAAGTGTCATAAAAAAACCTGTTGGTTGTTTAGATGGTTGAAACGAAAAAAATGAACCTGAATAATAGTTGCTTTGATGACATGTAAGCCGTTTTGTGAAAACATAAAAATTAGCTCCAAGCTGCTGCTCGCCCTGTTCATTGGCGTCAGCAGCTTTCAGTATTTGGCGTCTGACCTTAGCCGTATGGATGCAGCCGAATGCCAGGTAGAAGATGCAGTGGCATTAATGAAAACCGGAGCTTACGAAGAAGCATTGCCGTTGCTGAAAAAAGCCCTTGCTATTTTTGAAAAAACAAAAGCTGATGAGCAATACCTCAACGCATGTAAAAAGCTGGAGGTATGTTTTTACGAACTGAAGACGCCAAATGGAGAGATCATCCGGTTTTTTAGCGATGCCTTAAAAAAAATTAAAGGATTTAAAAACGAGCAGGTCATTAAAGCTTTCTTTTATAGTTATATCGCAAGCTATTACTACTTTGATAATAGGGAGCTGGCTATTGCAAATTATGAAGAAGGCCTCCCTATCGCCGAGTCAATAAAAGACACCAACTTATTATCCGCCTACTACAGCAATCTTGGAAGGCTTTATTGGGATACTGGAAACCACGATAGAGGCCTTGTTTTACAATTAAAAGCCGCTCATTTTTTCACCCTGCAGAAGGATTCGGCCAATTTAGCAACGGTTCTTTATTACATTGGAGACACTTACCGGAATAAAAAAGACTTCATTTCTCTTGATTATTTCAGACAATCGTTGGGTATAGATCCACTTAATCCCCAGGCCTGGATTCAATATTCAAAAGCTTATCAGGATTTTGGGAATTTGGATAGTGCCTTGATTGTACTTGCCGAAGCAAAATCACTTATAGGAAACGATGCCATAGCAAAAGCGGATTTCTATTATCAATACGCTAGACTTTATAAAGATAAAGGAAATATCCCTAAAGCTGCGTCTACCATAGAATATGCCCTGGCTTTTGCGAAAGAGGGATATGATCCGGATGATGTTGAATTCGCCCGAATACAAAACCTCGCCGGCAAAATCTACCTCGCTTCCAACAACCCCGATAAAGCCCTCACCTGGTTTCACAACAACCTCCTTCGTCAAAGCAAAGGGGCTTCAGAAGATATGGACCTCACCCAAAACCCAGCCTTAGAACAACTCTCGTCCGGCAGCTACTGGGTGCTCGGCAGCTTAGACGGCAAAGGCGAAGCGTTTTACCAAAAATACCTCAAAACCAAAGACAAAAAACACCTCGAATACGCCCTTGCTGCTTTCAAGCTCGCCCTCAGCTACGGCGAAAACATGCGCCTCTCCTACGGCCACGAATCCTCGAAAACCGATTTGTACGAATACCTGAACCCGGCAGTAGAAGGAGGCATCAAGGCCGCAATGGCCATGGCATCGGAAACCGGAAATCCTACCTGGCACGAAACCGCATTCGCCTTTGCTGAGCGCGTAAAAGCAGCCGTCATGGCAGAAGCACTTTATGGCAAAGACCTCATTAAACAACTCATTCCCGATAGCTTGCTTGACCAAAAAAACGACCTGCAGGAACGCATTGCAGCGCTGGAAATTCAATTGCAGTCGGAACCCGATTCCGCCTACCAGGATACCTTGCTGGAAACAAAGCTGCTGCTCACCAAATTTGAAAACGAGCTTGAAACAAATTACCCGCGGTACAAAACCCTGAAATACGGCTTTCAAAAAACAGTGGACCTGGTCAAAATCCGCGAACAGCTTGCCGAAGATGCCCTGCTGGTCGAGTACTTCAAAGGAGATGCCACTTTGTACACGTTCGCACTTTCAAAAACAACTTTTAAAGCCTATACCACGCCCATCACCGATGATTTCGAGGCCACCCTGCTGCAATACCGCCGTGCGCTCAGCGATTGGCACTACATCCGGGACTCCGGTAAATTAGCGGAGCAGGATTTTATCACCACCGCCCCGAAACTCTACCAATGGCTGCTGGCCCGGCCTTTAGCAGAATTTGGGGCCAAAAGCCTGGTCATTGTGCCGGACGGGGCACTCGGACTCATCTCTTTTGACGCTTTACTGACGGCACCGTTCCAATCCGACTGGACCGACCCCGCCATCCCTTACCTGATCAAAAAGTACCCGATCAGCTACGACTGGTCGGCAGGGGCAATGGTTTCCCGAACCCGGAAAGCACCGCAAACGGAATACCATTTTGGGGGCTTTGGCACCCAATACGAAGACGACCCCCAACCCATAGCCATGCGGAGCGATCTGGGCCCGCTGCCTAATGCCGACGATGAGGTCCGGGACATTGACGCCCTGCTGGATGGTGCCTCGTGGCTGAACGCGGAGGCAACTAAGGATCGGTTCTTAAATTACGCGCCACAATGCGGCATCCTCCACATTGCCACCCATGGTATTTTGGATGAAGAAGACCCCATGCAATCGCATCTGGTGTTTAACAAAACCGGCGACGGGGGCGAAAACCGACTGTTTGCTTCGGAACTGTACAACATGGACCTGCATGCCCAAATGGCCGTGTTGAGCGCCTGCAATACGGCTTCCGGCAAAGTAGCGGCCGGTGAAGGCAACATGAGCATCGCCAGGGCTTTCGCCTACGCCGGGTGCCCAACCCTGGTCAGCAATCTATGGAGCGCCAATGATCTGGCTTCCGCCAAACTTATGGCACTTTTTTACCGACACCTGAAAGCGGGCGTGCCGGTAGATGAAGCGCTACGGGCTGCCAAACTGAGTTATCTGGAAACTGAACCGGGTTCGGTTTCTCTGCCTTATTACTGGGCAAGTTTTATGGTGGTGGGCGAGCCGGCTGCCTTGTTATTCCCGTCATTTAACCGGTGGTTGCTGGCTGGCGGATTGTTGCTTGGAGTGGGTTTGCTGTACTTTTTGTTTAAACGATTTGTTAAAAGTTTAACGGCTCAAAAATAATTGCATTACCCACACAATAGTATCCTGTTTCCCACGCGTTGATGTAACAATTCTTTATTTTCAATATTAACCTAAAAAAATCAAAATGAAAAAAATCATTGCTGTTGCAGGGTTTGCCTGCCTCTCCTTTTTTGCTTTTGCTCAAAAAGCAGCCATCGTCAATTTTACCCTTAATTTTCCGGTTAGCCTCGACTTCGAACTCTGGGGCGATAGCACGCATGTGTTTCAATACGAAAATGCCGCCAAAGAACGGGTCTATATCCGAACGGTAGATACCCTGTTCAGCTATGCCCAACAGGAAATTGGACGCGCACTACACCTCGATCTGGAGAAAAAAAGCGTTGACGCGAAAGTAAAAATGACCAGTATTGGAAAGATTACAGGTTTTCCCAATGAAAAAATTAAAGATGCCGTCGCTGCCGGGAAATACGACAAATTCGTACAAGTTGAGGTGATGGGCCTTTCGGGCGGCGCTACCACGACCGTTTCTGTGGGGCCTTTTTCCAAGCGGAAACAGAAAGTGGATATGATTGTGGAAGTTACGGTTTACGATAAAAAAGGAAAGGAAATTGACCGCTACAAAAAAAGAACCCAGATGGACGAAGTCAAAAAAACAGTCTCCGTTTATGGGTTTAGCAAAGAAATTTCGCTCAGTGGAAACGAACTGGTCGCCCTTTTTGAAGAAGCCCTGGACAATGCCCTGAAAAACAAAAAATAGTAACCAAGCGCCTGAAACTCTTTTTGACCCCGGGAGCCTCCGTAAAATCAGATATGCGGAGGCTCCCGAAGTTTTTATTCCTGATGCCGGGAGGGCCGGGTTTGCTTAAACGCATCAAAATTTAGGGCATTAGCTTAATCACCTTCCCAAATCCGAAGGTGGCGCCTTCCTCTGTTTTCATCACCACAAAATACATTCCTGACGGCAACCCGCTTACGTCTAATTTTTCTGTAAAAGGCAACCTTTGAAG